>CALKWS010000286.1 GCA_938004115.1 uncultured Ruaniaceae bacterium | reverse complement strand
TCGGTGGTGCCCGGATAGGTGGTGGACTGCAAGATCACCGTCATCCCCGCCCGCAGTTGCGAACCGACCGCGGCACCGGCGGCCACCACCGGCCCCAGATCCGGGCCGCCGTCGACCGACAACGGCGTGGGCACACAGATCACTGCCACCTGCGCGGTAGAGATCACCGACTCCTCCACCGAAGCGGTGAACCCCCCGGCCAACATCTCGGCCACATCGGCATCGGACAGGTCATCCACATGCGACCTGCCCGCGTTCAACCCATCCACCACCTGCGGGCTGACGTCGAAACCAACCACCCGCAACCCAGAGCGCACCGCCTCCTGGGCCAACGGCAACCCCACGTATCCCAGGCCCAGTACTACTGCGTCTGCGCTCACTGCCCGACTCCGTTCCATCCCCATCGGGCTGGGTCTCCCCCAGCGACTTCCGGACCCCACGTTACGCTTTTGTGTCCCGGGTTCTCCGCATTGATCCCGGGATGTGACACATCTGACGGTGGTGTCAGAGGCCGCGGGCAACGGATCAAGGCCACAGCCGCGATTCAGCCGCCTGCCATGCGGCGGTGGACGCTTGGGGTTCGTACCGTCGGGTGCTGGTCGAGGCGGCCACCACATCCCGCAGGGCTCCCAGCCCGGGCGGGAGTGCGCCGTGTGCCTGTGCCTGGATCAGCAGGTTGCCCGTCGCGGTGCCCTCCACCGGCCCGGCGACGACCGGCAGTCCGGTGGCATCCGCCGTCGACTGGCAGAGCAGTTCGTTGCGCGAGCCGCCGCCGACGATGTGCACGACCTCGACCCGCCGGCCGGAGAGTTCGACCGCCTGGCGCAGCGCGCGCCGGTAGGCCAGGGCGAGGGAATCCAGCACGCATCGGGCGATGGCCGGTGGCGTGCGCGGGGGTTGCTGTCCGGTGCGTTCGGCGGCCCGGCTCACCCGGGTGGGCATGTCCCCTGGCGGCAGGAATGCGGGATCGTCGATATCCACCACGCAGGCCAGCGCCGGTTCGGCCCGGGCGGCGGTGAGCAGGTCGGGCAGATCCACCTCGAGCCCATCGTCGTTCCAGGACCGCAGGCATTCCTGCAGCACCCACAGGCCCATCACGTTGCGCAGGTACCGCACCGTGCCGCCCGCGCCGAGTTCGTTGGTGAAGTTCGCCCGCCGGCTGGCCTCGGACAGCACCGGGGCGGGAAGTTCCACGCCCACCAGAGACCAGGTGCCCGAGGAGATGTAGGCGAAGTCCGGTGTGGTGGCCGGCACGGCCGCGACCGCCGAGGCGGTGTCATGGGAACCCACCGCCACGAGCGCGGGTTCGCCCAGGCCGAGGCTGGCCCGCAGGTGGCCGACGACGCTGCCCGGCTCCACCAGCGGCGGCAGCAGCCGCGCCACGTCGGTGCCGTACGCCTCCTCGAACCCGGAGAGGATCTCGGTGGACCAGGTGCGGGTGGTGACATCCAGCAAGCCGGTGGTGGAGGCGTTGGTGACCTCGGCGACCATCGCCCCGGACAGCCAGTGGCCCAGCAGGTCCGGCATCAGCAGCAGCCGGTGCGCGCGGCCCAACGCGGCGGGGCCGGCGGCGGCGAGCTGGAAGATGGTGTTGAACGGCAGCACCTGCAGGCCGTTGCGGGCGTAGAGCCAATCGGCCGGCATGCGGGCGAAGAGTTGCTCGGGGACGCCGTCGGTGCGGGCATCGCGGTAGTGCACCGGATTGCCCAGGAGCGCGCCGTCGTCGTCGAGCAGTCCGTAGTCCACCGCCCAGGAATCGATGCCCACGGACGTGAGCCGGCCGTGCCGGCGGGTGGCGGTCCGCAGGCCGTCCAGCACCTCGGCGTACAGCCGGAGCACGTCCCAGTGCAGCACCTCCCGCTCCCCGGTCGGCACCGCGACCGGGCCGTTGGGGAAGCGCGCGACCTCCTCGGTGTGCAGGCGTCCCTCGCTCAGGTGGCCGGTGATCACCCTCCCGCCGGAGGCGCCCAGGTCCACGGCGGCGAAGGTCGACGGCGGCTCGCCCGCTGGGCGGTCGGGGTCGGTCGGTGCGCGGTCGGGGTCGGCGGGTGCCTGGTGGGGTCCGGGCTCGGGGACCGGCTCGGGCGGGGTCGTGCTGGTTCCGGGCATGGGGTCAGCGCAGGAATGCGGCGGGGACGCCGGAGTCGACGGGCACGTGCAGCCCGGTGGTCAGCGTCAGGTCCGGGCCGGTGAGGGCGAAGACGGCGGCCGCGACGTGCTCGGGGAGCACCTCTTGTTTCAGCAGCGTGCGTCCGGCGTAGTAGGCGCCCAGTTCCTCCTCGGGCACGCCGTAGACCTCGGCGCGTTTGGCGCCCCATCCGCCGGCGAAGATGCCCGAGCCGCGCACCACGCCGTCGGGGTTGATGCCGTTGACGCGGATGCCGTGTTCACCGAGCTCGGCGGCCAGCAGGCGCACCTGGTGGGCCTGGTCGGCCTTGGTGGCGCCGTAGGCCACGTTGTTCGGGCCGGCGAACAGGGCGTTCTTGGAGGCGATGTAGACGATGTCCCCGCCCATGCGCTGGGCGATCATCGCCCGCGCGGCCTCCCGGGAGACCAGGAACGACCCGCGGGCCATCACATCGTGCTGCAGGTCCCAGTCCTCGGTGGTGGTCTGCAGCAACGGTTTGGAGATGGACAGGCCGGCGTTGTTCACCACCAGGTCCACCCCGCCGAAGGCCAGCGCGGCCGCGTCCACCCAGGCGCTCACGGCACGCTCGTCGGTGATGTCCCCACCCACCGCGATGGCCACATCGGGGCCGCCGAGCTCCGTGGCGACCTGCTCGGCGCCGTCCAGGTTGCGGTCGGCCACCACCACGCACGCCCCTTCGGCGGCCAGGCGCTGGGCAATGGCCTTGCCGATCCCGGAGGCGGCGCCGGTGACCAGCGCGATCCGGGTGGCCAGCGGTTTGGGCTTGGGCATCCGCTGGAGCTTGGCCTCCTCCAGCGCCCAGTACTCGATCCGGAACTTCTCCCGTTCATCGATCGGGGCGTAGGTGGAGATCGCCTCCGCCCCGCGCATCACGTTGATGGCGTTGACGTAGAACTCACCGGCCACCCGCGCGGTCTGCTTGTCCTTACCGAAGGAGAACATGCCCACCCCGGGCACCAGCACGATCGCCGGGTCCGCCCCGCGCATCGCCGGGGAATCCTCCTCGGCGTGCCGGTGGTAGTACGCGGCGTAGTCCTCCCGGTAGGCCTCATGCAGTTCCCGCAACCGGGCGACGGCCTCCTCCAGCGGCGCATCCGCCGGCAGGTCCAGGACGAGCGGTTTGACCTTGGTGCGCAGGAAGTGGTCCGGGCAGGAGGTGCCCAGTTCGGCCAGCGCGGGCAGTTTCTCCCGGGCGAGGAACTCCAGCACCACCTGCGAATCGGTGAAGTGCCCCACCTGCGGGCGGTCGGTGCTCGCCAGGCCGCGGATCACCGGGGCGAGCGCCGCTGCGCGGGCCCGGCGTACGTCGTCGGGCAGCGCCTCCCGGCCGGGCACCACCGGGCCAAACGGGTGCTCACCGCGGGCGGCCAGTTGCTCGGTGCGTGCGGCGATGAACTCCTCGGCGGTGCGGATGATCTCCAGGGAGTTGGCCTCGCTCTCCTCGCTGGTGGCGCCCCAGGCGGTGATGCCATGGCCGCCGAGGATGCAGCCGATCGCCTGCGGGTTGGCCCGCTGGATCTCGGCGATGTCCAGCCCCAGTTGGAATCCCGGGCGGCGCCAGGGCACCCACACCACCCGGTCGCCGAAGCACTCGCGGGTGAGCGCCTCGCCGTCGGCCGCGGTGGCCAGCGCGATCCCCGAATCGGGGTGCAGGTGGTCCACGTGCGGCAGGTCCACCAGGGCGTGCATCGCGGTGTCGATGCTCGGGGCCGCCCCGCCCTTACCGTGCAGGCAGTAGTCGAACGCGGCGACCATCTCATCCTCGCGGTCCACCCCGGGGTAGACGTCCACCAGCGCCCGCACCCGGTCCAACCGCAGCACCGCCAGACCCTTCTCGGTCAGCGTGCCCAGGTCACCGCCCGAACCCTTCACCCAGCACAGCTCCACCGGCCCGCCGGTCACCGGGTCCGTCGCGGTGCCCTTGGCCGAGGTGTTCCCGCCGGCGTAGTTGGTGTTCCGCGGGTCCGCCCCGAGGCGGTTGGAACGGGCGATGAGGTCGGAGGTGGTGCTCAACTCAGGTCTCCAGGATGTGGGTGCGGGTGGGTTCGAGCGGGCTTGGGTGGCTGGGGGTTGTGCGCCTCTTGGGGTGGTCGCGCGGGCGGTTGGTGGGTTAGGCGCCCCAGCCGGCCTGGGTGCCGCCGACGCGCTCGGCGGCGATCTTGTCCAGGTAGCCGCTGGCGGCGAAGGTGGCCATCGGGTCCTCTGGCAGGCCACGGTCGGTGCGCCACTGGGCCAGCGCCGGGCGCACATCGGTCCAGAACGCGTCCATGAGGATGGTGTGGGCGGCCAGTACGTCGTTGTCCGCCTGGGCCCGGGCGAGCGCGGTGTGGTCGATCTGCAGGGCCTTGAGGACCGACTCCTGCACGTTGAGCACCGAGCGGATCTGCCCGGGGATCTTCGCCTCGATGTTGTGGCACTGGTCCAGCATGAAGGCCACCGTGGAATCCGGGCCCAGGCCGCCGCCGCGGGCCACCTCGACCATGATCCGGAAGAGTTGGAACGGGTCAGCGGCGCCGACGATCAGGTCGTCGTCGGCGTAGAACCGGGAGTTGAAGTCGAACGCGCCCAGCCGGCCCAGGCGCAGGAGTTGCATGACGATGAACTCGATGTTCGTGCCGGGGGCGTGGTGGCCGGTGTCCAGGCAGACCACGGCCTGCTCCCCGAGTGCGGCGACCTGGGTGTAGGCGGTGCCCCAGTCCGGGACGTCGGTGTGGTAGAACGCCGGCTCGAAGAACTTGTACTCCAGCACCAGGCGCTGGTCGGGGGCGAGTTGGGCGTAGATCTCGGCGAGGGACTCGGCGAGCACGTCCTGGCGGGCGCGCAGGTCGCCCTGGCCGGGGTAGTTCGTGCCGTCGGCGAGCCAGATCTTCAGGTCCCGGGAGCCGGTGGCGGTCATGATCTCTAGGCACCGCAGGTGGTGGTCGATCGCCTGGCGGCGGGCCCGGGGGTCGGTGGCGGCCAGGGAGCCGAACTTGTAGGCCTCGTCCTGGAAGGTGTTGGAGTTGATGGTGCCCAGCCGCATGCCGTGGTCCTCGGCGTAGCGGCGCAGGTGGGCGTAGTCGTCCACGGTGTCCCAGGGAATGTGCAGGGCGACGATCGGGGCACCGCCGGTGTGGGCGTGCACCTGGGCGGCGTCGGCGATCTTCTCGTACGGGTCGCGCGGCACCCCGGGCTGGGGGAACACCTTGAACCGGGTACCGGAGTTGGCGAACGCCCAGGAGGGCAGTTCGATCTCCAGATCACCCAGCGCGGTGAGCGGCTCGGAGGCGGCGAGCGGGGCCGGCGTCGCGGCTGTCATGTCAGGCCAACTTTCTGTCGTTGATCCTCGAGGTTGAACACTTCATCGAGTTGGACGAACTGCTCATCGGGTCGCCGGTGATCGGACACGAAGAACTCGGCCATCTCCGCCTGCCAGCGGGCGTTGACCGCGGTGGCGGCCATCGCCCGCTGGGCGGCGTCCAGGTCCTCGCTCTCCACGTAGCCGATGAGCAGCCCGTCCGGTGCCAGGAACAGGGAGTAGTTGCGCCACCCCGCCTCGTGCAGTGCTTGCAGCATCTCCGGCCACACGGCGGCGTGCCTGGCGCGATACTCCTCCGCGCGGTCGGGTTTGATGCGGGCAAGGAGGCAATAGCGGCGCATGGTCATCAGAAGTTGAAGTCGTCGATGTTGTCGGCGTTGAACCGGGTGGGCGGGCCGAGGATGATCACGCCCTCCGGGCCCACGGTGTACTCCCCGAGGTCACCGGCGGTGAAGGTATCGCCCTCCCCGCTGATGATGCCGGAGGCGAAGGCGGCCCCGGTATAGGCGGCCAGTTCACCCAGTGCGCCCGGGTCCCACAGCGCGAATTCGGTGACGGTGCCGTCGTTGACGTACTCGCGCATGTCGTTCGGGGTGCCCAGTCCGGTCACGGCGACGTCGTAGTCCGAGCCCTGCACGTAGCGGGCGGCGGCGAGGATTCCCACGGTGGTGGGGGCCACGATGACCTTCAGGTCCGGGTGGGCCTGGAGCAGACCCTGGGTCTCGGCGAAGGACTTCTCATCCTCGTCGTCGCCGTAGACGGTGGCGACGAGCTCGAGGTCGGCGTAGTCGGGGTTGTTCTCCAGTTCGTCCTCCATCACGGCGATCCAGGCGTTCTGGTTCGCCGCGTTGGCGGTCGCCGAGAGCAC
Organism: uncultured Ruaniaceae bacterium; assembly: GCA_938004115.1. Taxonomy (GTDB): domain Bacteria; phylum Actinomycetota; class Actinomycetes; order Actinomycetales; family Beutenbergiaceae; genus CALKWS01. The sequence continues at coordinate 377 of CALKWS010000286.1, read as the reverse complement.
CGCGATCTGGCCCTCGCCGTCGGCCTGTTCGGCGGCCATCTCGATCAGCGCCTTGCCAACCTCGTCGCCGTCCACCTGGCTGACGAACAAGTCGCGGCAGGAGGGGTCGACGTCGGAGTCGAAGGTGATGATCGCCGCTCCCCCGGCGCTGGCCTGGTCCAGGGAGGAGCACAGCGCGTTGGGGTCGTTGGCCGACAGCAGGATGGCGTCCACCCCTTGTTGGGACAGGGTGTTGATGTAACTCACCTGGGAGGAGGCCGAGGCGTCGGAGGGCCCGGTGTACTCATAGGTGCCGCCGAGTTCGGTGACCACGGCCTCCGCGCCCTCCGAGGAGGTCTCGAAGTACGGGTTGTTCACCGACTTGGGCAGCATGGTGA
>CALKWS010000285.1 GCA_938004115.1 uncultured Ruaniaceae bacterium | reverse complement strand
CCCAGCCCTAGCCGAAGTCGCGGGAGCGTGAGGGCACCCGCAGGCTCAGCGGGCTCAGATGGTCGGCCACCAGGTTGGTGACGTTCTCGGCGTGCTCCACGATCCCGCGCACCACCAACGCCGCGCTGGTGCGGGCCACCTTGCGGTACCTGGCCCACAACCCGGCCGAACAGACCACGTTGATCAGCCCGGTCTCATCCTCCAGGGACAGGAACGTCACCCCCCGGGCGGTGGCCGGGCGTTGCCGGTGGGTGACCACCCCCGCCACCTGGATCCTGCGGCGGTTGATCCCCCCGGCGCCGCTGCACGCCTCGGCCACGGTGAGGATGCCCTGGGCGTGCAGGTCCTCGCGCAGGAACTGGGTGGGGAAGGAGTCCACCGACACCCCGGTGGCCCACACATCGGCGACGGCGGTGCTCACCTCATCCAACGTGCCCAACTCGGGCACATCGAGCCCGACGGCGGTGAGCGGCAGCACCTCCTGCACCCACTGACCCCGGCGCTGCCCGCTCTCCCCCGCCAGCGCCCCGGCGAGCCACAAGGCTTCGCGGCGGGAGTGCCCGAAGCAGGCCAGCGCCCCGGCGGTGGCCAGCGCCTCCACCTGCGCCGCGCTCAGGTGCACCCGGCGGGTCAGGTCGGCCAGGTCGGCGAACGGCTCCTGCTCCCGGGCCGCCACGATCCGCTCGGCGGTCCGCTCTCCGATACCCCGCACCGGCGCCAGACCCAGTTGCACCGCCAGCGTGCCGTCGTCGTCGCGCACCACCATCGCCTGCACCTGCGAACGGTCCACGCGCGCCCGGTGCACCCGCACCCCACGCCGGCGGGCATCGGCCACCAGCGACTGCGGGGAGTAGAACCCCATCGGTTGGGCGGCCAGCAACCCCGCGTAGAACGCCTCGGGATGGTGCACCTTCAACCAGGCGCTGGCGTACACCAGGTAGGCGAAGGAGAAGGCGTGCGACTCGGGGAAGCCGAAGTCCGCGAACGCCTTGAGCTTGTCGTACACCTGCTCACTGACCTCGGCGCTGAGCCCCCGCTCGGCCATGCCCTGCAGCAACCGGTCGCGCAACGCGCCCATGCGTTCGGCAGAACGTTTGGAGCCCATCGCCCGGCGCAACTGGTCCGCCTCGGCCGGGCTGAAACCGGCCACGTCCACGGCGATCTGCATGAGTTGCTCCTGGAACAGCGGGATGCCCAGGGTGCGTTCCAGGGCGGGTTTGAGCAAGGGATGCAGGTAGGTGACCTCTTCCTTCCCGCGGGCGCGGCGGATGTAGGGGTGCACCGAATCCCCCTGGATGGGCCCGGGGCGGATCAGGGCCACCTCCACCACGATGTCGTAGAACGTGCGGGGCCGGAGCCGGGGCAGGGTGGCCATCTGAGCCCGGGACTCCACCTGGAACACCCCCACGGTGTCCGCGGCGCACAGCAGGTCGTAGACGGCTTCGTCCTCCTGGGGGATGGAGTGCAACTCCACCTGCACCCCTTCGACCTCCTCGATGTAGGTGAACGCCAGGCGCAGGGCGGTGAGCATGCCCAGGCCCAGCAGGTCGAACTTCACCAGTCCGGCGTCGGCGCAGTCGTCCTTGTCCCACTGCAGCACGGTGCGCCCGGGCATGGTGGCCCACTCCACCGGGCACACGTCGATCACCGGGCGGTCGCACAACACCATCCCGCCGGAGTGGATGCCCAGGTGGCGGGGCAGGCGCAGCATCTGGTCGGCGATGTCGAGCACCGGGTCGGGGATGCCCTCCAGATCACCGCCCCGGGCGTCGGCGGCCGCGAGCACCTCCGGACCGGGGGTCCACGGACCGTCGCGGCGCAGGCGGTCGCGTTCGCTGAGGCGTTCGGCCGGTGGCTGCGCGGGCTGCGGACGCGGTTTGAGACTGCCCCACCGTTCGATGCTCTTGGACCAGGCGTCCTGTTGACCCACGTCGTAGCCGAACGCCCGGGCCGCATCCCGCACCGCGGACCGGGGGCGGTAGGAGATCACGTTGGCCACCTGCGCGGCGTGGGTGCGTCCGTAACGGGCGTAGACGTGCTGGATCACCTCCTCGCGGCGGTCCGATTCGATGTCCAGGTCGATGTCGGGTGGGCCGGAGCGGCCCGGGGAGAGGAACCGTTCGAACAGCAACGTGTGCTGCACGGCGTCCACCGCGGTGATGCCCAGGGCGTAACAGACCGCGGAGTTGGCCGCCGACCCCCGCCCCTGGCACAGGATGTCGTTCTCCCGGCAGAACTGCACGATCTGGTGGACGATGAGGAAGTACCCGGAGAATCCCAACCGGATGATGATGTCCAGTTCCCTGGCGATGGTGGCATAGGCCTCCGGATGCCTGGGCGCCTCCGGGGGCCCGTACCGCTCCCGGGCACCGCGGCGCACCAGTTCTCGTAACCAGGTGTCCTCGGTGTGCCCGGCAGGCACCGGGTAGGGCGGCAGGTTCGGGGCGATGAGGTGCAGGTCGAACGCGCACTCGGCGGCCAGGGCCGCGCTGGTCTCCACGGCCCGGGGGTGGCGGTGGTGCCGGGTGCGCATCTCCCTCGCGCCGCGCAGGTGGGCCGGGGCGGGCGGGCGGCGTTCGTCCATCTCCTCCAGGGTGGATCGCTGCCGCAGCGCGGCCAGCACATCGGTCAGGGGTTGTTGGTCCGGGCGGGCACAGTGCACCGCCCCGGTGGCCACCAACGGCAGACCGGCCTGCCCGGCCAGGTCGGCCAGGGCGTCGTTGCGCACCGAGTCCCACGGGGCACCGTGATCGGTGATCTCCACCGCCACGTTCCCGGGGCCGAAGGCGTCGGTCAACTCCGCTAGCGCGCGCCGGGCGGCGGGCAGGTCGAACCGGCCGGGTTGGGGCTCCAGGGCTTGGCGCACCGCTCCTTGCCGGCATCCGGTGAGCACCAACCACTGCCCGGCGGCCAGGTCCGCCAGTTCGGGCAGGTCATAGGCTGGTGCCCCCTTGGCCCCGCCGGCCAGGTGCGCCCGGCCGATGCTGCGGGACAGGCGTCGGTACCCTTCGGGTCCGCGGGCCAGTACCAGCAGGTGCTGGTCGGCCAGTCCCAGTTCGGCTCCGTACACCGTGGGCAGGTCCACCGCCCGGGCGGCCTCGGCGAACCGCACCACCCCGTACAGGCCGTCATGGTCGGTCAGGGCCATGGCGGACAAGCCCAGCCCGGCGGCCTCGATCACCAGTTCCTCGGGCTGACTGGCCCCGTCCAGGAAACTGAAGGCCGAGTGGGCGTGCAGTTCGGCGTAGGACGTCATCCGAGCCGCTTGCCGCCACGATGTTCGTACATGCGTTCTAGGATACTCTCCTCGTCTGACATCGGCCAGAGCCCCTAGGATCGAGAATCATGGCCACAGTGCTCCTGGTCCGGCACGGCCGGACGACGGCGAACGCCGACGGCATCCTGGCGGGCCGCAGTTCCGGGATCGAACTCGATGACACCGGCCACACGCAGGCCGCCCGGGCCGGGACCCGCCTCGGCGCCATCCGGCTCGCCGGGCTGGTCACCAGCCCGATGCTGCGGTGCCGGCAAACGTCCGAAGCGATCCTCGCCGCCCAGCCGGGCCGGCCCACCGAAGTGGTCGACGACGCGCTCACCGAGTGCGACTACGGCGAGTGGCAGGGGCGCAAGATCGCCGACCTGGCCACCGAGCCGCTGTGGGCCACCGTGCAGGCACATCCGGCCGCCGTGGTGTTCCCCGGCGGGGAGGCGATGGCGGCCATGCAGGCCAGGGCTGTGGCGGCGATCCGCCGGCACGACGCCGCGTTCGAGGCCGAGCACGGGCCGGACGCGGTCTGGGCCGCGGTCAGCCACGGTGACCTGATCAAGTCCGTCCTGGCCGACGCCCTCGGGATGCACCTGGACCTGTTCCAGCGCATCCAGGTCCACCCTGCCTCGGTCTCGATCGTGCGGTACACCCCCACTCGCCCGCACGTGGTCGCCATGAACACCGACGCCGGTGACCTGACGTGGCTGGATGCCGAGGACCGCTCCGACGGCGCCACCGACGGCGACGGGCAGATCGGCGGTGGCGCGGGTCCCGCGCGACCTGCGCCCGTAGGCTCCTAACATGGAAGACGTGTCACGCATCGTTCACCGCTTCGACTGGCCCGACCGCTTCGTCGTCGGCACCGTGGGCCAGCCCGGCTCCCGCACGTTCTACCTGCAGGCGCGCACGGGTAAGGAGATCGTCAGCGTGGCCCTGGAGAAGGAGGAGTCGGCCACCCTGGCGGAGGGCGTGGACAAGGTGCTGGACGAGTTGATGTCCACCGATGGCAACCCGTTCAGCGTGCCCGCCCAGACCCCGGAGGAACTCATCGACCGGGAGGCGCTGGACCAACCGGTCACCGAGCAGTTCCGCGTCGGTGCGCTCAGCCTGGGCTGGGACCCCTCGACCGCGCAGATCGTGATCGAGGCCGAACCGGCGGTGGAGGTCGATGCGGAGACCCTGGAACCGGTGGAGGCGGAGGCCGAGGAGGTCTTGGTGGTGCGTATCCCGGTGGGAGCGGCCCGGGCGTTCGCCCATCGCACCCGGGAGGTGGTGCGGTCCGGCCGGCCGATCTGTCCCCTGTGCCGGGCTCCGATCGATCCCGATGGCCACGTCTGTGATCTGACCGACGGGTTCCGGTGATCGCCACCCGGGACCTCCTCGAGGGCGACCTCGAACTGGACGGCCGGCTGGTGGTGGCCTCGAACGCGACGTTCGTGGGCCGCATCGGCCAGGTGCAGGTGGTGTACAAACCGGTCGCCGGGGAGCGCCCCCTGTGGGACTTCCCCAGCGGCACGCTCGCATCCCGGGAGGTGGCCGCATTCGAACTTTCCGAGGCCCTTGGTTGGGACATCGTGCCGCGCACCTGGATGCGCGAAGGGCCCTTCGGCGTCGGGATGGTGCAGTTGTGGCGCGAGCCCGACGCCGAGCAGGAGGCGGTGCGCCTGGTGGTCGCCGAGAACAGGCCCGCCGACGGGTGGCATCACGTGCTGGACGGCGTCGACGCCCAGGACCGGCCGGTCTCGCTGATCCACGAGGACTCCGCAGCTCTTCGCCGGATGGCGATCTTCGACGTCATCGCCAACAACGCCGACCGCAAGGGTGGGCACATCCTGGAGATGCCCGGCGGGCACCGCCACGGGATCGATCACGGGCTCACCTTCCACGCCGAGCACAAGCTGCGCACCGTGCTGTGGGGATGGGTGGACCAGGAACTGACCGCCGAGGAACTGGACGGCGTCCGGGCGGTGCGCACCGCGCTGGACGGTCACCTGGCGCAGACGCTGGCGGACCTGCTCAGCACCGCCGAGATCACCGCCACCATCGAGCGGTGCGACCAACTACTGCAGGCCGGGCGGTTCCCGGCCCCCTCCGGGGATATGCCGGCCATCCCGTGGCCGCCGTTCTGAGCGGGCCCGGGCACCCGGGACGCGGAGCCCTCAGGCGTCCAGCGCGTTGACCAGGACGGTGAGGACGTCGCGGGCGGAAACCACTCCGATCACGTCGTCCTCATCAGCGATGGGTAGGTGCCGGATGCCGGCTTCGACCATCATCCGTGCCCCCTCGGCCACGGTCTGATCAGGGTTGGCGGTGATCAGGTCGGTGGTGACGACCTCCTCGGCGGTGAGGTTCTCCAGGTTCGCCCCGTTGGCCACGTGCTCCACCAGGTCCCGCTCGGTGATGATGCCGATGCAGTGGGTCTCGGTGGTGACCAACACCGCCCCGATCGCGTTGGCGGCCAGTTCCTCGGCGATGTGGCTCACCGGGTCACCCAGGCTCACCATCGCCACGGGCGTGCTCATCATGTCCCGGAGCGGGGAGTGCGGTGTGATGTTGCCCTGTCCCATAGGTCCAGCCTTCCACGCCGATGGCCGCACCGGGCGGATTTGGGGACCGAACTGACCCTTGCGCAGGCAGTTGCGGCCCCGCGGTGCGGTGCTCAGCGGGCAAACTGCGCCGGACCCGTCACGGGAGTTGCCGGCGTCAGTCGTAGATGCCCTCCACCCACCACTCCTGCCCGTCGCCGCACAACAACAGGGCAGGTCCGTCGACACAGACCGCTTGCAGGTAGGTCCGGGGCCGTCCCCCGGCCCACCAGCGCTGATGCACCGGCCACGGGCCGGTCCATCCGGACAGTGCCCACCGACCGGACCAAGCAGGCGGGTCCTCGATCTGCACCGTCTGCGGGTCGGCACTGAGCAACCCCCGTGGGCTCACCCGCACCGCTTCACCTGCGCCGTCCATCAGGTGCACCTCGACCTCGCCGGTTGGCACCGTGGCCGGCAGGGGCGGAGGGATCTGTCCCGGCCAGGGGGCATCCGGACGACGACGGGGGCGGGTCTCATCCCCCCAGGCCACCAGGCGCACCCGGTCCTTGGGGGTTCGCCCGCCCTCCAGCACCGGGGCCAGCACCCGTTCGGCTCCCAACATGCCCTGCACCCGCAGCGCAGCCCGCTCGGCGTGGACCTGGCCGCGACTGGACCGCCCCCACAGCCCTTCGCTCCGGGCGGCCGCCGGGTGCACCTCCTGGGCACCCAGTTCCAGGTGGATCAGCGGCCCGCTGGGCACCTCCCCGCTGCGTCCGCTGAGCCACCCCTCCAACTGCCAGCGCACCCGGTCGGTCAGTTCTGCGGCGGTCAGCGCACCCTCGATCCGCCACGTACGCTGCAACTCCTGGCCGCTGTCGGTGCGCACCAGGACCCGCAGCCGGCTGCACACCACCCCGCGACGCAGCATCCGGTTGTTCAGTTCCTCCGCCAGACGCCGGCCGGCGAACGCCGCCACGTCCACCCGTTGCACCGGGGGATCCATCTCGGCGTGCACGGTGATGTCCGGATCGGCCCGGCGCACCGCTACGGGGTACTCGTCCAATCCTTGGGCGAGCCGGTGCACAGCGGTGCCCAGGGCACCGAACCGGGGGCCGACCTGGGCTGGGCGCAAGGCGGCCAGTTGTCCCAGGCTGGCGATCCCCAGACGGCGCAACAGGTCGATCAGGTCGGTCAGTTCCCGGCGCAGCTGCTGGGTGGTGGCCACCACCAGCAACTCGCGCACATCCCGCTCGGCCAGGTACTCCGCTGCCCCACCGGGGGGCACGATCACCCCATCGCGGGCGGCCAGGATCGCCGCGAGCAACCCGTCCCCCACTCCTACCTGCGCCTCGGCGCCGGTATGGATGCTCACCTGTTCGATCAGGTCCGCGGCCAGTTGCTCCTCCGAGCCCAGGTACCGGGCCGGCCCACGGGCACCGGTGAGCACCAGGCCGGGTCGCATCACCTGCAGATGCGCCACCACCTCTTCGGCGGCCTGCACCACAGGTTCGAACGCGCGCACATCCCGCCCCTCATCGGCGGGAATGAGCACCAGTTCAGGGCAGATGCCCTGCGCGGTGCGCCGGCGCATGCCGCGGCGCACTCCCGCCCTGCGCGCCTGGGCGCCAGCCACCACGATCTGCCGGTGGTCGTGCACAGCGATCGCCTCGTGGGCCGCGGCCAGGCCCTCGCTGATCGCTGCCGCCACCGGCCAGTCCGGGACCCACAGCACCGCCACCCGGGTGCCGGTCTGCGGTTCTGGGTGACTCAACGCGCTCATCAACTCACCTCGGCCAACTCCGGGGTCTCATCGGCCCAATCCGACTGCGATCCCGCCGGCCGGAGTGTTTCTGCCGAGTGAGGCGTTCCCTCCGGCTGGGACATTCCTGCCAACTGCTGCCCTGCCAACTGCTGCCCTGCCAACTGCTGCCCTGCCAACTGCTGCCCTGCCGGTCGATGCCCCGCCGGCCGATGCTCCCCCGCTGGCGTCTGCTGGTCCGGTGCCGCCGCCAGCCCGTGGGGCCCCACCAGCAGCCGAACCTGGCGCGCCGGCCCGGCCAGATGCCCTCGGCCCATCCGGTGGATCACCATCTCCTGGCCGGTGAGCAACCCGTGACCATGACCCAGCCCACGCCATCCCACGGAGTGGGCCTGCAACGTCAGATGCGCACCGGGCCAGGGTTGATCGGTCAGCAGCACCGCGCCGCGCTGACGCAGCCGGGCGCCCAGGGAACGACGGGCCGCCGGCTGCAACTGCGGACACGGTCCCACCAGCACCACATCGAACCCGTCCACCAGGGCGCCGAGCACCTCGGCGGCTTCCGGCCCCGGCTGGGGCACGGCCACCACCCGGTGCAGATCCAAGCCCACTGCGGCCGCTGCCGCCCAGCCCACGTCCGGCATTCCGACCAGCACGCACCAGCGCCCCTCCCCCGCGGCAGCCTGGGCCAGGGCGAGGAGCACCGAGGTGGAACCGTGCACTTCGGCGATGGTGCCGCGGCGCAGCCCGCCGGGCAGCAACTCCTCCAACAGCGCGGGCACAGCGAAACTGTCCGGCCCGACCGCCACCAACCCACCCGCGCCCCCACCCGCAGCATCCGCCGCAAGCGCATTGCCGCCCGGC
>CALKWS010000284.1 GCA_938004115.1 uncultured Ruaniaceae bacterium | reverse complement strand
CGCGATGGTCGGTGTTCGGGTTACTTTCATGGTGCTACCTCCGTTGGTAGTGAGGTCCCGGGCGCCGCGGGTCGGGTATGGGAATGGCGCCGAGCAGGGTCTTGGTGTACTCGTGCTGCGGGTCGGCGTACAGCTCGCGCGGCACGCCTTCCTCGACGATCTGTCCGTTGCGCAGCACCGCGATCCGGTCGCAGAACCGTTCCACGATCGCCAGGTCGTGGGCGATGAACAGGTAGGTCAGATGCAGGTCTTGCTGCAACTGGGTCAGCAGCGTGAGGATCTGGGCCTGGATCGATACGTCCAGGGCGGAGACCGGCTCATCGAGGATCAGCACCTCCGGTTCCACGGCCAGGGCGCGGGCGATGCCGATGCGTTGGCGTTGCCCGCCGGAGAACTCATGGGGATAGCGGGTGGCGGCCACCGCCGGCAGTCCGCACATCTCCAGCAGTTCCACCACGCGGTCACGGCGCTGGGTGCGGTCCAGCCGGCTGTGGATCTTCAGGCCCTCGGCCACCAGGCTGCCCACTTTCCAGCGGGGGTTCAGGGAGGCGAACGGGTCCTGGAACACCATCTGCACCTGCCGGCGGATGGGTGCCAGCGCCCGCCCGCGCATGGTGAGCAGTTCCTGGCCGTGCAGCCGCACGCTGCCGCTGTCGGCGTCCAGCAACCGGGCCACGATCCGGGCGGTGGTGGACTTCCCGGAACCTGACTCCCCCACCAGCCCGAGGGTGCGGCCGGCCTCCACGGAGAAGGACACGTGGTCCACCGCGGTGGTCAACTCACCGGTGCCCATCAGTTGCCGCCCGGAGCCGAAGGTCTTGACCAGGTCCTCCACCTGCAGCAGCGCGGTCATAGCTCCCCCCGTCCCACCCGCACGCACCGGTGGCGGTGCTCGGGCGAGCCGAACTCGGCAGGGAGTTCCCGGGTGCACAGGGCGGTGGCGTGCTGGCAGCGGGGGGCGAAGGGGCAGCGGTCCAGGGCCCCCTGGATCTGCACCGGGCTGCCGGGGATCGCCTCGAACGGGGTGGTCTCCCCCAGTTTGGGCACCGACCGCAGCAGCGCGGCGGTGTAGGGGTGCTGCGGGGTCTCGAACAGGTTGAACACGTCGGCGGCCTCCACCAGCAGCCCGCCGTAGAAGGTGGCCACCCGGTCGCAGTGCTGGGCCACCACGCCCATGTCGTGGGTCACCAGGATCACCGAGGCCCCGCGGCGCTGGCTGACCTCGGCCAGCAGGTCCAGCACCTGCTTCTGCACGGTGACGTCCAGGGCGGTGGTGGGCTCGTCGGCGATGATCAGGTCCGGTTCGGCGATCAGCGCGGTCGCGATGATCACGCGTTGACGCTGCCCGCCGGAGAGCTGGTGGGGGTAGTCATCGAGCCGCTTGGTCGGGTTGGGGATGCCGACCTCGGCGAGCAGGTCGGCGGCCATGTCCCGCGCCACCCGGGTGGGCACGTTGTCATGGGCCTGCACGGCCTCGACCAGTTGGTCCCCGATCGTGTACACCGGGTCCAGCGCGGCCAGCGCATCCTGGAACACCA
>CALKWS010000283.1 GCA_938004115.1 uncultured Ruaniaceae bacterium | reverse complement strand
TGATCCTGGGATCCGGGCCGAACCGCATCGGGCAGGGCATCGAGTTCGACTACTCCTGCGTGCACGCCGCACTGGCGCTGCAGGACCGGTACGAGACGGTGATGATCAACTGCAACCCGGAGACGGTCTCCACCGATTACGACACCGCCGACCGGCTGTACTTCGAGCCGCTCACCCTGGAGGACGTCCTGGAGGTGTACCGCGCCGAGAGCGCGGCGGGGCCGGTCGCCGGGGTGATCGTCCAACTCGGCGGGCAGACGCCGCTGTCCCTCGCCGCGGACCTGGAGGCCGCCGGCCTACCCATCTGGGGCACCGCGCCGTCGGCCATCGACGCCGCCGAGGACCGGGGCCAGTTCGGGCAGGTCCTGGTCTCGGCGGGACTGCCCGCACCGGCGTTCGGCACGGCGATCTCACTGACCCAGGCGCGGCAGGTGGCCGACCAGATCGGCTACCCGGTCCTGGTGCGCCCCTCCTACGTGCTCGGCGGACGCGGGATGGAGATCGTCTACGACCAGGAACAGCTGACCGACTACCTGAGCCGGGCCACCGGGGTCAGCGGCCCGGACGGCGAGCACGCCACGCTACCCGCCCCGGTGCTGGTGGACAGGTTCCTCGACCAGGCGATCGAGGTGGACGTCGACGCGATCTACGACGGGGAGGAACTCTTCCTCGGCGGGGTGATGGAGCACATCGAGGAAGCCGGCATCCACTCCGGGGACTCCTCATGCGTGCTGCCCCCGATCACGCTGTCGGACTCGATGCTGGCCCGGATCCGTCAGTCCACCGAAGCCATCGCCCGCGGGGTGGGCGTGCGCGGCCTGTTGAACATCCAGTTCGCCCTGTCCGCCGACGTGCTGTACGTGCTGGAGGCGAACCCGCGGGCCTCCCGTACCGTGCCGTTCGTGTCCAAGGCCACCGGCGTGCCGCTGGCCAAGGCGGCGGCCCTGGTGATGTCGGGCCTGCCGATCGCCGAACTGCGCCGTACCGGGATGCTCCCGGACCGGGACGCCATCGCGACCAGCACCGACGCCCCGATCGCGGTGAAGGAGGCGGTGCTGCCGTTCAAACGGTTCAGCACCTCCCAGGGCGGGGTGGTCGACACCGTACTGGGACCGGAGATGCGCTCCACCGGTGAGGTGATGGGTTTCGACGTGGACTTCCCGCTGGCGTTCGCCAAGTCCCAGGCGGCGGCCTTCGGCGGGCTGCCGTTGAGCGGGACCGTGTTCGTCTCGGTGGCCGACCGGGACAAACGTTCCCTGGTGCTCCCGGTGAGCCGACTGGTGGAACTGGGATTCACCATCCTCGCCACCGCGGGGACCGCGAGTGTGCTGACCCGCAACGGGATCCCGTGCACGGTGGTGCGCAAGGCCTCCGACGGGCCGGGCCCGGACGGGGAGGGCACGATCGTGGACCTGATCCACGCCGGTGAGGTGGACATGGTGATCAACACGCCCGGGTCGCGGCGTGCGCGTGCCGATGGCTACGACATCCGTACCGCGACCACGGTGGCCGACCGGGCGATCGTGACCACGATGCAACAGTTCAGCGCCGCGGTCCAGGGGATCGAGGCGCAACGCCGCGGGCCGTTCTCGGTGCGCGCCCTGCAGGAGTACGCCGGCCACGATCGGGACGCGTCGTGACCCCCGCCCCGACGGGGTCCGGGCTCCCATTCGGCACCCGGTTGGCCGGCGCGATGGACGACCGCGGTCCGCTGTGCGTCGGTATCGACCCGCACCCCGCCCTGCTCCACCAGTGGGGCATGCGCGACGATGCCGCCGGCCTGCGGGACTTCAGCCTGCGCGTGCTGGACGCCGTCGGCCCGCACGTGGCGGCGGTCAAACCCCAGGCCGCGTTCTTCGAACGCCTCGGCAGCGCGGGCGTGGCGGTCCTGGCCGAGGTGCTCCAGCACGCCCGCGGGTCCGGGACGTTGTGCATCCTGGACGCCAAACGCGGGGATATCGGCTCCACGATGTCCGCCTACGCCGAGGCCTACCTGTCCGAGGACTCCGACCTTGCCGCCGACGCACTGACCGTCTCGGCCTACGTGGGATACGAGGCCCTGCGGCCCGCGATCCGGGCCGCGGCGGCCGGCGGGCGAGGGGTCTTCGTCCTGGGCCTGACCTCCAACCCCGAGGGCGCCACGGTGCAACACGCCCGCACCGACCGGGACCGGACGGTGGCCGCCGACCTGGCCGGCCGCGCGGCTGCGGACAACGCCGCAGTGATGGCCGGCGGGGCACGGTGGGGCCACGTGGGGCTCGTGGTCGGGGCAACGGTCGGAAGCGCGGTGCGGGCCACCGGCACGGACCTGGCGGGCCTGGGCGGGCCGCTGCTGGTGCCCGGGCTCGGTGCCCAGGGCGCCGCCCCCACCGATCTGGCAGCGACGTTCGGCGCGGCGCTGCCGGCGGTGCTGGCCAGCGCGTCCCGTAGCGTGCTGGCCGCCGGGCCCGATCCGCAGGAGTTGGCCGGCGCCGCGCGGGACCTGTCCCGGGAGGTGGCCCGGGCCACCGGGCGCGGGCCCTGGGGTGCGCCCGACCGAGCCGGCGTCCCTCATTGAACTGCACCGACGCAGTGGGCTAGGTTGCCTGTCATCCGTTCCGTCGAATCGAGGTCGAGTACCGTGGCACTTCCACCCTTGACACCCGAACAGCGCAAGGAGGCGCTGGAGAAGGCCAAAGCCGCCCGCGCCACCCGCGCGGAGGTGAAGAACCGCCTCAAGTACTCCGGGGCCACCCTGTCGGAGGTGCTCGAGGAGGGCCGCACCGTGGAGGCGATCGGGAAGCTGAAGGTGGTGTCGCTGCTGGAGTCGTTGCCCGGGGTGGGCAAGGTCACCGCACGGCAGGTCATGGGCGAGATCGGGATCTCCGAGTCCCGGCGAGTGCGCGGCCTGGGCCCGCACCAGCGAGCCAAACTGGTGGAGAAGTTTGGCTGAGCACGATCTTCCGAGCAGAGCCCACAGCCGCCTGACCGTGCTCGCCGGACCCACCGCGGTGGGCAAGGGAACCGTCTCAGCGGACGTTCGTCGTCGCTATCCGCGCGTGTGGCTGTCCACCTCGGTGACCACACGCCCGCCCCGGCCCGGGGAGCAGGACGGCGTGCACTACCGGTTCGTCAGCGAGGAGGAGTTCGCCCGGATGGTGGAGCGGGAGGAGTTACTGGAATGGGCCGTGGTGCACGGACGACACAGTTACGGCACCCCGCTGGCACCGTTGCTGGAGCGGCTGGAGGCCGGGGAGCCGGCGTTGCTGGAGATCGACCTGCAGGGCGCCCGGCAGGTGCGCGAACGGATGCCCGAGGCAAGGTTCGTCTTCCTCGCCCCGCCGAGCTGGGAGGAACTGCTGCGCCGCCAGGCCGGGCGAGGTACGGAGAGCGAGGCTGAACGTCAGCGCCGGTTGGAGACCGCCAAGGTGGAGATGGCCGCCGTGGACGAGTTCGACCACATCATCGTCAACGACGACGTGGCCAGGGCCACCGATGAGTTGGTTTCCCTGATGACGGAGGACTAAGATAGCCCGTTGGACCAGTTGTCGAACGCGTGAGGATCGTGAACACCATGGCAGGAACCGTCGCCAACCCCGAGGGCATCACCGACCCGCCCATCGATGAACTGCTCGAGGCTGTCGACTCCAAGTACGCCCTGGTGATCTACGCAGCCAAACGGGCCCGGCAGATCAACTCCTACTACGCCCAGCTCAACGAGGGGCTGATGGAGTACGTCGGCCCGCTGGTGGAGACCGAGTTGCAGGAGAAGGCTCTGTCGATCGCGATGCGGGAGATCAACGAGGGCCTGCTCACGATCGAGCACACCGACGGCTGAGGCGCCGGTGCGCGTCATCCTGGGAGTTGCCGGGGGGATCGCCGCCTACAAGGCAGCCCTGGCGCTGCGGCTGCTCACCGAGGCGGGCCACGACGTCCGGGTGATCCCCACCGACTCCGCGCTGGAGTTCGTCGGCCGGACCACCTGGGAGGCGCTCTCCCACGAGCCGGTGACCACGTCGGTGTTCGACGGTGCGGACACCGTGGACCATGTGCGGCTCGGCCGCGAGGCGGACCTGGTGATCATCGCCCCGGCCACCGCGGACCTGCTCGCGCGCGCCGCGGCTGGACGCGCCGACGACCTGCTCACCGCCACGCTGCTCACGGTCACCGCTCCGGTGGTGTTCGCACCGGCGATGCACACCGAGATGTGGCAGCACCCGGCCACCCAGGCGAACGTGGCCACCCTCCGGGAACGGGGTGCTCACGTGCTGGACGTCGGCACCGGCCGCCTGACCGGCAAGGACACGGGCCCGGGCAGGATGGCCGAACCGGAGGACATCGTGACCGCCGCCCTGCGGATCGCCGCACGGCACGGCGCCGAGGACGGCACGGCCGGTGGGACCGGGCAGGCTCGCCCCCAAGGACGTTCGGTGCTCTCCGGGCGGCGCGTGGCGATCAGCGCCGGGGGAACCCGCGAGCCGTTGGACCCGGTGCGGTTCCTGGGCAACCGGTCCTCGGGCCGTCAGGGTGTCGCACTGGCCCGGACCGCCGCGGAACGCGGAGCGCAGGTGCACCTGGTGGCGGCGAACGTGGACCAGTCCCTCCTGGCCGGCCTGCCCGGCGGCGTGAGCGTCCAGCACGTGGAGACCACCGCCGAACTGCAGCATGCCATGACGCGGCTGAGCGAGGACGCCGAGGTGCTCATCATGGCCGCGGCCGTCGCCGACTTCCGTCCGGCCAGCACCGCTGACCGGAAGATCAAGACCCATGACGCCTCCGGCGCCCGGCAGGAGACACCGGCGATCGATCTGGTCCCCAACCCGGACATCCTCGCCGGCCTGGTCCGGCGGCGCAGGGACGGCCAGGTCATCGTGGGATTCGCCGCCGAGACCGGAGCGGACGCCGCGGAGGTCCTGGCACACGGGCGGGACAAGGCCCGACGCAAGGGTGCGGACCTGCTGGCGGTGAACCACGTCGGTACCGACCGGGGCTTCGGTGATGTGCCGAACGCCGTGGTGATCCTTCGGCCCGAGGGCACCGAGGTCGGCCGTGCCGAGGGTTCGAAGAGCGAGGTGGCCGCCGGTCTCCTGGATGCCGTCGAGGATCTGATCGCCACGCGGACGTGAGCCCGGGACGGCTCCGGGGCGAGGTACTAGGCTCGCGACTGTGAGTCACCGACTGTTTACCTCCGAGTCCGTCACCGAAGGCCACCCGGACAAGATCTGCGACCTGATCTCCGACAGCATCCTCGATGCGATGCTCGACCAGGACCCCAGATCCCGGGTCGCGGTCGAGGCGATGGTCACCACCGGTCTGGTGCATGTCGCCGGTGAGGTCACCACCCACTCCTACGTGGAGATCCCGCAACTGGTGCGCGAGGTGATCACCGAGATCGGCTACACCTCCTCCGACATCGGCTTCGACGGGCGCTCCTGCGGGGTGTCGCTCTCGATCGACCAGCAGTCCCCGGAGATCGCCGCGGGGGTGAACCAGTCCCTGGAAGTGCGGCAGGGGACCGCGACCGACGCCCACGACCTGCAAGGTGCGGGCGACCAGGGCCTGATGTTCGGTTACGCCTGTTCCGACACCCCTGAGCTCATGCCGCTGCCGATCCTGATGTCCCACCGCATCACCCAGCGGCTGACGCAGGTACGCAAGGAGGGCATCGCCCCCGGGCTGCGCCCGGACGGGAAGACCCAGGTGACGATCCGCTACGAGGGGGAGCGTCCGGTGGGGGTGGATACCGTGGTGCTGTCCACCCAGCACGACGGCGGCATCGACCACGTGCGGGACCTGCCCGAACTGGTGCAGAAGCACGTCCTGGACCACGTGCTCGGCGGATTCGCCGAGAGGCTGGATCTGGATGTCTCCGCGGTCACCACCCTCATCAACCCCTCCGGGGCGTTCGTGCTGGGTGGTCCGATGGGAGACGCCGGCCTGACCGGTCGCAAGATCATCGTGGACACCTATGGCGGCATGGCACGCCACGGCGGTGGCGCGTTCTCCGGCAAGGACCCGTCCAAGGTCGACCGCTCGGCGTCGTACGCGATGCGGTGGGTGGCGAAGAACATCGTGGCGGCCGGTCTGGCGACCAGGTGCGAGGTGCAGGTGTCCTACGCGATCGGCCGGGCCCACCCGGTGGCCGTGTACGTGGAGACTTTCGGCACCGAGACCGTGCCGGTGAACCGGATCGAACGCGCGATCACCGAGGTGTTCGACCTGCGACCGCTGGCGATCATCGAACAGCTGGATCTGATGCGCCCGATCTATGCCCGGACCAGCAACTACGGGCACTTCGGACGCGAGCTCCCGGAATTCACCTGGGAGCAGACCACCAAGGTGTCGGATCTGCAGGCGGCCGCGGCCTGACCCCACAGCCGGAGGCGGTCGCTCGGGTTTCCCCGGTGTCGGTGCTACGTGGTGAGATCGGGCCATGAGCACCGATCACCCGACGTTACTGCAGGTGGACGGTGCCCAACCGGAGAAGGAACCGGAGCACCGCCTGGTGGCGGAGGTCCTCGTGCAAACCCCGCTTCCGCACCTGGACCGCACCTTCGATTACGCCGTCCCCGATGACCTGCTGGCCAGCACCCACCCCGGGGTGCGGGTCAAAGTACGGTTCGCGGGCACCGAGCGGGAGGGATTCGTCATCGCGACCCGGGAGCCACGCCCGGGCGAGCGCTCCCTGGTCAGACTTCGGCGAGTGGTCTCGGACGTCCCGGCACTGACGCAGGAGGTGCTCGCAGTGTGCCGCAGCGTCGCTCACCACTATGCCGGCACCGTCAGCGACACCCTCCGCCTGGCCATCCCGCCCCGGCACGCAGCGGCCGAGCAAGCAGCACTGCAGCGCCTCCACCCCACAGCGGCGGACCGCGACGATGCCCCGCAGCCCCAACTGGCGGCCCCAAGGATCGACTGGCGTCAGCAACAGCCGCCTGCGTGGCCGTCGATCGCCACCGACCCGCCGCTGGATGAGGAGTGGTCGCCCTACCCCGGAGGGGCTGCGTTCCTGCGCCGCCTGGCGGCCGGAGACCATCCCCGCGCCGTGTGGACCGCGCTTCCCTGGCACCGGCACGCCCAACAGGAAGCCGGTGCGGGACCCCATTGGGCCCGGGCAGTGGCGCAGGCGATCGCGGCCACGTGCCGGTCCGGACGCTCGGCCGTGGCCGTGCTGCCCGACGAGGGCGACGTCCACACCCTTGCCGCGACGCTCGACCGGGCGGGCATACCGCACGAGGTGCTGAGCGCCGACCAGGGGCGCTCGGCGCGTTACCGCAGGTTCGTCCTGGCCCTCACCGGCCAGGTGCAGGTGGTGATCGGCACCCGCTCGGCGGCCTTCGCCCCGGTGCCGCGCCTGGGCCTGGTGGTGTGCTGGGACGACGGCGATGATTCCCTCGCCGAACTTCGCAAACCCTATCCGCACGCGCGCACCGTGCTCGCCCATCGTGCCGAACTCAGCGGGGCCGGTGCGTTGATCGGGGGCATCGCCCGCAGCCCCCACGCACAGATGCTGGTCCGGGACGGGTGGGCACGGCCGCTCCAGGCGGATCGTGCGACCGTGCGCCGCAGTACTCCGCGGATCCAGGCACCGGGGGAGGTGGACCTGGACGCCGAGGGCCCGGCCGGGCGTGCCCGCATCCCGGGGATCGCCTGGCGGATCCTGCGCACCGGCATCGACACCGGGCCTGTGCTGGTGCAGGTCCCGCGATCCGGGTACGTACCGGCCACCTCGTGTGCCAACTGCCGTACCCCCGCACGCTGCGGTACCTGTCACGGTCCGCTGCGACTGCCGCAGGCCGGTGGGGTACCGGCGTGCGGCTGGTGCGGCCGGCTGGCCGGGAACTGGTCCTGCGGGCAGTGCGGCGAGAGCCGGTTACGCGCCAATCGCGTGGGCAGCATGCGCACCGCCGAGGAACTGGGCCGGGCGTTCCCCGGGGTGCCGGTCCTGGTCTCCGGCCGCGACGGCGGCGTGACCGGTACGGTCGACTCCCGACCACGGCTGGTGGTCGCCACCCCGGGCGCCGAACCACGCGCCGACGGGGGCTATCATGCCGCCGCGCTGCTGGACGCCGCGGTGACCACCGAGCGCCCCGAACTGGATGCCGCGGTCGAGGCGCTGCGGCGATGGATGGCCGCCGCCGCACTGGTGCGCCCCGCCCCGCACGGCCAGGTGGTGCTGCTCGGGCAGGGCGCTCCGGTGCCCTCCCAGGCACTGGTCCGATGGGACCCGGTGGGGCTGGCCGAGCGGGAACTGGATGAACGAGCCGAGTTGGACTTCCCGCCCCAGGTGTACATGGTCGCACTGGATGGCACCGCACCCGCGGTGCGCAGGTTCCTACGGGTACTGCACCTACCGACCGGGGCAGAGGTCCTGGGTCCGGTGGAGGTCGCCGCAACCGCGAAGCCGCCCGACGACGATGCCGAACCCCACCCGGAGCACGGCGAGACCTCCCCGCAGCAGACCGGGGCCGCGGTCGGTTCGGAGCAGATCGTCGCCCAGCCCACCGTCCGGGCGCTGGTCCGCGCCCCCCGCGACCTCGCGCCGCAGGTCAGTGCGGCCCTGCTGCACACCCAGGCGCACCGCAGCGCCCGCAAGGAGCCCGGGACGGTACGGATCCAGGTGGACCCGGTGCGATTGTGGTGACCCGGGAAGCCTAGACTCGGGGCTGGTCGAACGAAGGTAGGTGCCCATGCGTGTCCTGTTCAGCGGGACCCCCGCCGTCGCGCTGCCGTCCCTGCGCGCGCTGATGGACAGCCACCATGAGGTGGTCGGCGTGCTCACCCGGCCCCCGGCGCCGGTGGGGCGCAAACGGACGCTCACGCCCAGCCCGGTGCACCAGTTCGCCACCGACCACGGCCTCCCGGTCATCACCGCCGACCGGCCCCACGAGCCGGAGACGATGGAACGGATCGAACGCACCGGCGCCCAGGTGAGCGCCGTGGTGGCCTACGGTGCCCTGCTCCGGGAGCCCGCGCTGTCTGCGCTGCCCCACGGGTGGATCAACCTGCACTTCTCCCTGCTCCCGGCCTGGCGGGGGGCCGCCCCGGTCCAGCACGCGATCAGGGCCGGGGACACCACCACTGGCGTGTCCACCTTCCAGATCGAGGCCGGACTGGACACCGGGCCGATCCTGGCCACCAGGGAACACCCGATCGGGCCGCGGGACACCGCCGGTGAGGTGCTGGATGCCCTGGCCCACCTCGGGGCCCCCGTGCTGGTGCACACCCTGGACCAGATCGAGGCCGGAACGGCCACGCCGCGGCCACAGCCGAGCGCCGGGATCTCCCACGCTCCCCGGATCACCAGTGCCGACGCCCGGGTCGAGTGGACGGGCACCGCGGAGCAGGTCGACCGGCAGATCCGTGCCACCACACCGGCACCGGGAGCGTGGACCACCTACGCGGGCCGCCGCATCAAACTCGCCCCGGTGCTGCCGGCGCCCGGACGTCTCGATCTGCCGCCCGGGGCGCTGCACCACGAGGACGGTGAGGTGCTGGTGGGTACCGTGACCCACCCGGTCCGCCTCACCGAGGTGGCACCGGCGGGCAAGGGGTGGATGGATGCCGCTGACTGGGCCCGCGGAGCACGCCTGGAACCCGGCGCGGAACTGGGAACCACCGATGGCTGAGGAACCGGACCACGACCCGCGGCCCGGTAGGGCGCCCCGCTCAGGACGGCCCGGCGGCTCCCGCCGCCCGCGCCAGGAGCCTGCGGCGGGGCGCTCCCGCCGTGACGGGGACGAACGGCGCGGTCCCAGCACCCGCCGGGGCGGGGCACCCTCCCGCGGCCGTGGCCGCCAGGGTGGAGGGGGCCGTGCCGGTTCCGCGCGCGGTGCAGCGGCCAGGCAGCAGCACGAGGGCGTCGCCTCCTCCCGCATCGTCGCCTACGAGGTCCTGACCCAGGTGGAGGAGGCGGACGCCTACGCCAACCTGGTGCTCCCGGGCCTGCTCCGGGATCGCGGGATCACCGGTAGGGACGCAGCGTTCGCCACCGAGCTGACCTACGGCACCCTGCGCCTGCGGGGACGCTATGACGGGGTGCTGGCGCTGGTATCGGACCGGCCGGTGCCCGAGCTGGACGCGCCGGTCGCCCGCGTCCTGCGACTGGGCGCCCACCAACTGCTGGGCATGCGGGTCGCCGATCACGCGGCCGTGTCGGAATCGGTGGCGCTGGCCCGTCGGGTCGCCGGCAACGGCCCGGCCACCTTCGTCAACGCGATCCTGCGGCGGATCAGCGCCCACCCGGTGGCGCACTGGATCGACCGGCTCGGACCGGTGGTGACCCCGTCGGGACTGGATGTGCGGGCCGCCGCGGTGGTGCACTCCCACCCGCGCTGGATGGTGCGCGCGATCCGCGCGGCACTCGGCCCGGACACCACGCCGCAGGAGGTGGAGACGGCGCTGGCCGCCAACAACGAAGCACCCGCGGTGACGCTGTGCCTGCGTCCGGGGCTGGCCACCGCCCAGGACCTGCCCGCGGGCACCGGGGAACCGGCGCGATGGGCACCGAGCGCGTGGCGGATGACCGCCGGTGGCGACCCGGGCGCCCTGCCCGCGGTGCGCACCGGCGCCGCCGCAGTGCAGGACGAGGGCAGCCAGTTGGTCACCCTGGCGCTGGCCGCGGTGGAACTGGACGGTGCCGACCAGACCTGGTTGGACCTGTGCGCGGGCCCGGGGGGTAAAGCGGCCCTGCTGGGGGCGCTACTGGCCCAACGGCACCCGGAGGGTGAACTCGTGGCCAACGAGGTCGCACCGCACCGGGCCAGGTTGGTGCAGGACTCGGTGCGGGCGGTGGCCGAGGTACTGCCCGGCCTGCACGTGCGCACCGGCGACGGGCGCGACGTCGGCACGGCCGAGCCCGGTCGCTACGACCGCGTGCTGGTGGACGCACCGTGCACCGGGATGGGGGCCCTGCGCCGCCGGCCGGAGGCGCGGTGGCGCCGCGGACCGCAGGACCTGGCGACGCTGGGCCCGTTGCAGCGGGATCTGCTCACCTCGGCGCTGCAGGCCGTCCGCCGCGGGGGAGTGGTGGGTTATGTCACCTGCTCCCCGCACCCGGCCGAGACCGACGTCGTCGTGCAGGACGTGCTCGGCCGGTTCCCCGGCGCACACCTACTGGATGCTCCCGCCGCCCTGGCGCAGGTGTCGGGACAGCAGGTCGTCACCACGGACGGCCCGACGGCGCAACTGTGGCCGCACCGGCACGGTACCGACGCGATGTACCTGGCGTTGATAAGGCGCTGACCAAGTAGGCTCGGCGGTCATGGAGATGCTGATCGCCCCGTCGGTGCTGAACGCGGACCTGTCCAGGCTCGCCGAGGAGGTCGCTCGGATCCCCTCGGCGGACTTCGTCCACCTGGATGTGATGGACAACCACTTCGTGCCGAACCTCACCTTCGGCCTCCCGGTGGTCGAGGCGCTGCTGCGGCACACCAGCACCCCAGCCGATGTGCACCTGATGATCGAGGATCCCGACACCTGGGCGCCCGCGTTCGCCGAGGCGGGCGCCGCGACGGTCACCTTCCACGCCGAGGCGGCGACCGCGCCGCTGCGGCTGGCTCGCACGCTGCGGCAAGCGGGTGCGCGGGCGGGGATCGCGCTGAACCCGACCACCGCGGTGGACCCCTACCTGGACCTGCTCCCGGAGTTCGACATGGTGCTGGTGATGACGGTGGAGCCGGGGTTCGGCGGCCAGCCCTTCCTGGCCGGGGCGCTGCCGAAGGTGCGCCGGCTCCGGGAGGCGATCACCTCCGCCGGGCTGGACACGTGGATCCAGGTCGACGGCGGTGTCTCCAGGGACACGATCGGGCAGGCCGCCCGGGCCGGGGCGAACGTCTTCGTCGCCGGCTCCGCGGTGTACCGGGCGCAGGACCCGGACGCCGAGGTGCGCGCGCTGCGCGAACTGGCCGAGCAGGCCGGGGCTCACTGACATCCGACCACGGCGATGTGGCAGAATAGCGTGCAGAACGTGCTCCGGGGTCGGTGAAAGTCCGAGCCGGCGGTGATAGTCCGCGACCCGAACCGTGCACTGCACGGGACGGTGGACCTGGTGGAATTCCGGGACCGACGGTGAAAGTCCGGATGGGAGGAAGCACGGGCGCTGCCGCAGGGCAGCGCCGGCCAGGAGTTGCGCCGCGCAACCCGGGCTGACCCCGGGGTCGGTCTGGGAAGGAGAACCGGCACGTGCCGCGCAGCACCACCACGATGGTCTCGCCCCGCCCCGGGCGGGCCCTGACCGTGATCGCGCCGGTCGTCACCGGTGTCGCTGTGCTGGCCGTGTGGCAGGTGCTGTCCTGGATGGTGGACGCACGGGCGCTGCCGGCGCCCGCAGCGCTCGGGCCGCGGCTGCTGACCGAGATACGTGACGGTGGGCTGAGCGGGTACGCCACGATCACCTTCAGCGCCGCGCTGCTGGGTTGCCTGATCGGGCTGGTGGTCGCGGTACCGCTGGGATACCTGATCGCCCGCTCGGCTACGTTCTCCGCGGCGCTGGGACCCTACATCGCCGCCACCCAGGCGATACCCGCGGTGGCGCTGGCGCCCCTACTGGTGCTGTGGATCGGATACGGGTTGATCCCCATCGCGCTGCTGTGCGCGCTGCTGGTGTTCTTCCCGATCCTGATCAACACCACACTGGGCCTGACCACGCTGGATCGGGATGTGATCGATGCCGCCCGGGTGGACGGCGCCGGCCGGGGCAGGCTGTTGTGGCACATCGAGGCACCGCTGGCCCTACCGTCCCTGCTGGCCGGTATCCGCAACGGATTCGTGCTGTCCGTCACCGGGGCCGTGGTGGGGGAGTTCGTGATGGGCGGGGCAGGTCTGGGCATGTTGCTGACCGTGTACCGCGACCGGCAGGACACCACCGGACTGTTCGCGGTCCTGATCGCCCTGGCCGTCCTGGCGATGACCTTCTTCTTCGCCATCCGCACCCTGGAACGTCGACTGCGCTGGTGAGGAGAACCATGCACACCCCGACCGTGTCCCGTCCCACGTCCCGCCGCACGCGGCGCAGTCCCCGGCGAGCGCCGCGCGGCCGGCGCCGCAGCCCCGCCGCCGCCACCGCGCTCGGTGCGGCAGTGGCCGTTGCCCTGGCCGGGTGCACCTCCCAGGCTGACGACGAAGCGGCGGGCGACGCGGAGCAGGCCGTTGCGGCCGTGATCGGACTGACGTACATCCCGGACGTGCAGTTCGCCCCGTTCTACCGGGCGGAGGACGCCGGCTACTTCGCCGACGCCGGCGTGGAGGTGGAACTGCGCCATCACGGGGCCTCCGAATCGTTGTTCGGCGCCCTGGAAGCCGGCCAGGAGGACCTGGTGGTGGCCGGTAACGACGAGATCCTGCAGGCCGTGGCCGCCGGGACCGAAGTTCGCAGCGTGGCCACCATGTACCAGGACTACCCGGTGCAGATCTTCGTGCCGGAGGACTCGGAGTTCACGGACGTGGCGGACCTGGCCGGGCACAGCATCGGTGTTCCCGGTCCTTTCGGGCAGAGCTGGTTCGGCCTCCTGGGGTACCTGGACCAGGCCGGCCTCGAACCGGAGGACGTGCACATCGAGCACGTCGGATTCACCTTGTTCAACGCCCTCAGCGAGGGTCATGTGGACGCCGTCACCGGGTTCGTCACCGGTGACACCGCCGCCTTCGCGATCGGGGGGTTCCCGGTGCGGACCATTGCCGATCCCGGTTCACTCCCGCTGGTCAGCGTGGGGCTGGGCGCCGCCGACCCGTGGCTGGACGAGCACGGGGCGGTGGTGCCGGCGGTGATCGAGGCGCTGGCCCGCGCGGTGGACGACATCCGGGCCGATCCGCAGGTAGCGGTCGACGCCGCCGCCGCGCACGTTCCGGGCACGATGACCGCCGAGGACGAGGCGGCGGCCCTGCTCACCGCCGAAGCGATGGTGGAGCTGTACGGGACCGGCACGTTCGGGCAGCAGGACGAGGCGGCGTGGGACCGGATGGCGCAGTTCATGGACCAGATGGGTCTGCTGGACCGGCCCGTGCCGGCGCAGGAGGCCTATACCGACGAGTTCATCTCGGCACAGTAGGCTTCCGGGTGTGAAGACGTTCGAGGAACTGTTCGCCGAGCTGGAGCAGAAGGCGGCCCGGCGGCCACCGGGATCGGCCACCGTGGCGGCGCTGGACGCCGGGGTGCACCAGATCGGCAAGAAGGTGATCGAGGAGGCCGCCGAAGTCTGGATGGCCGCCGAGCACGAGAGCCCCGAGCGCACCGCGGAGGAGGTCTCCCAGTTGCTCTACCATCTGCAGGTGCTGCTGCTCGCCCGGGGCCTGACCCTCGACGACGTCTATCGCTACCTGTGACCACGCAGGCCAAGCAGTTGATCGATTCATCCCGCACGTAGCCCCAAGGAGACTGCACGTGCTTCGAATTGCCATCCCGAACAAGGGCTCCCTGGCCGAGCCGGCGAGCATGATGTTGCGTGAGGCCGGCTACCGGCAACGTCGCGACGGGCGCGAGTTGATCCTGCCCGACCCGGACAACAACGTGGAGTTCTACTTCCTGCGCCCCCGGGACATCGCCGTCTACGTCGGCACCGGCACCGTCGACGCCGGGATCACCGGCCGGGACCTGATGCTGGACTCCGGGGAGGAGGCGGTGGAGCACCGGGCACTGGGATTCGCTCAGTCCACCTTCCGGTTCGCGGCCCCCAGGGACCAGATCCAGTCCGTCCGGGACCTGCAGGGCAAGCGGGTTGCCACGTCCTACGCCACGCTGGTGCGCAAGCACCTGCGGGGCCACGGCGTGGACGCCGAGGTGGTGCGCCTGGACGGCGCGATCGAGTCCACCGTGCGGCTGGGCGTGGCCGATGCGGTGGCCGATGTCGTGGAAACCGGGGCCACCCTGCGCGCGGCGGGGCTGGAAGTGTTCGGCGACCCCATCCTGCAGTCCGAAGCGGTGCTGATCCGGCCACCCGGCCCGGAGGCGCCGGGGCTGACCGTCCTGGATCGCCGGCTGCACGGGGTGCAGGTCGCCCAGCGCTACGTGCTGATGGATTACGACTGCCCGGTGAGCGTGGTGGAGCGGGCGGTGTCCATCACCCCCGGATTCGAGTCCCCGACCGTCTCGCCGCTGCACGACAAGGGCTGGGTGGCGGTGCGGGCGATGGTGGAACGCGACCGCACCAACCAGATCATGGACCAGTTGTACGACGTCGGTGCCCGCGCGATCATCGTGACATCGATCCACGCCAGCCGGATCTGAGGCGCAGATGAGCAACGAGGACCCGTATCGCCCGTTCCGCCCACGGGCGGTGCGCGTGGTGATCCCGCTGCTGGTGCTCGCCTGGGTCGGCGGGGCGACGTTCCTGATCATCACGATGGTGCGTTACCAGGCCGACTACACCCCCCACATCGCCGCGATCGTGATCCTGGTTGTGCTGGCCGTGGCGTTCTTCCTCCGGGTGCTGGCGATCCGGGCGGTACCCGACCAGCGAGGCATCCGCATCTACAACATCGTGCTGCGCCACCACCTGCCCTGGGAACAGATCGTCTCGGTACGGTTCGGCGACCGCCCCTGGGTGCAGTTGGATATCGCCGACGGCACCGTGCTCTCGGTCATGGCGGTGCAACGGGCGGATGGGGCATACGCCCGTGCCGAAGCGTCCCGGTTAGCCGCGCTGGTCGCCGCCCGCGAGGCCCGCGACGTGGACCCCGGCGACCGCCGCGGCTAGGAACGCGGCCGGATCCTGCTCCAGACCGCGCCCCATCGTGGCCAGCGGCACGGGGCTCTGGCCGAGCGCTTCGCGCAGCCCGCCGACGCCGTAGTGGTACACGCGGTGACCGGCCGCCCGCAGCGCGGGTAGCTGGGTACCGACCTGCTCGGCCACCGGCCCCAACCCGGGCTCCTCACCCAGGTCCGGCACCGGCACGTGCACCGGTCGGAGCGCCACCCTGGTCAGTGCCGTCAACGAGTGGTGGGAGATCCCGTAGTGCCGCCCCCGCGGATCGGCCCCGGACACCCGCAACGCCGCGATCGGCGCGCCGCGCAGGCTCACCGCCGCGTTCAGTGCTTCTCCCACGGCCACCCCCGAGAAGCCGAACCGGGTGCCCGTACCGGCGTTCCCCGGGCCCTGGGCGACCACCGCCAGGTCGGCATCCACCACCCGTGCTGCGGTCAGCAGGCCGGAGTGCACACTCACCGCCTCGTGGTCCCCGCCGAACGCCTGCCCGACGGTGATCGTGGTGGTGAGCCACCCGGCGTCCCGCAACCCGGCCACCGCACGGGAGAACCACAGCGGCAGCGCCGCGCCGTCGGTCATCACATAGGCCACCCTGGGCAACGGCAGCCCGGCACGCCGCCGGGCCCACCGGGCGCCGGCCACGATCGCCGGCACGGCCGAGTGCAGGTCGGCCACCACCACCGGCAGACCACCCAGGTCGTCGGCCTCGGCGAGGGTGGCATGGTGCGGGGAGTCCTGTTCATCGGCGGCCAGCACCATCGCCTGCAACGGGGTGTACCGGGACTTGACGATGTGTCCCGGCCCCGGGTCCGGGTCCGGCGGGAGCCGGTCGGGGATCGCGACGACGAAGGCGTACCCGCCGGTCCCCAGCCCCTTGACCAGCGCGGTGGCATTCAGGATCACCCGGTCACCCACCCTCGGGCTGCCCACCAGGCGGGGGTAGGCCAGGGCCCGCATCTGGTGCGGACCGACCTGCACCCGTAGTTCCTGGGCCCCGCGCCAGGACCGGCCCAGGGCCGTCACCTCACCTGCCCGCCACGTGATCACGTGGGGCAACCTACAGCCTCCCGGCGCCCGTTGGGCAGTAACGTGGAGGCATGAGTGACCGCGTGGACGCCGCCGAACGCCTGCTGGCGTTGGTGATCGCCCTGTCGCATACGCCGCACCGGATGACCAAGGCGCAGATCCGCGCGAACGTCGCCGGCTACGCCGACGCGCCCTCCGACGGCGCCTTCGAGCGGATGTTCGAGCGGGACAAGGACGCGTTGCGCGCCCTCGGGGTGCCGTTGACGACGCTCACCGACTCCACCCATGAGGACGACGTCGGCTACCGCATCGACACCAGTGAGTATGCGCTGCCCCCGGTGGACTTCACGCCCGCGGAGATCGGCGTGCTGTCCCTGGCGGCGCAGGTGTGGCAGGACTCCAGCCTGGCCGCCCAGGCGCGCCGGGGACTGACGAAACTGCGTGCGACCACCCCACATGCCCAGGACCTGGAACCGGCCACCACGCTGCGGGTCCGGGGACCCGGGGACGTGTTCGAGACCTTGCTCCAGGCGATCATGGCCCGCCAGGCGGTCAGGTTCGATTACCGCGCCGCGAACACCGGGGTCACGGCCCGGCGCACCGTCGAGCCGTGGAGGTTGTACGCCAAGGACCGCGGCTGGTACCTCGTGGGACTGGACCGGGATCGGGGGGCGGAGCGGCACTTCCGCCTGTCCCGGATCATCGGCCGCGTCCGCCGGGTCGGGGAGCCCGGTGAGGTGAGCATCCCGACGGGCACGAGCCCGACGTCGGCGGCGGCCCAGCAGGTTCGCGTGCGTCTGGCGGTGCTGCCCGGCCGGGCCGCTGCGCTGCGCGCCCGCGCCCGCCGTCCCGCCGAGGCGCCGGAGGGCCCCGGTGCAACCCCGTGGGCCGGCAGCGAGCACCGGGACCTGGTGGAGATCGATACCGCCGACCCGGACCTGCTGGCCGAGGAGATCTCCGGGTACGGTGCCGCCGTCGTCGTCCTGGACCCGCCGGAGGTTCGCGACGGGGTGCGCCGGCGGTTACGAGCGATCGCGGATCTGGCCGGCGTGCCGGCCGCCGGGGGAGGGCAGTGACCGTGGCCGAGACTTCCGCCGACCGGTTGGTGCG
>CALKWS010000282.1 GCA_938004115.1 uncultured Ruaniaceae bacterium | reverse complement strand
GGTCTGCTCGTCGTCGCCGACCACGGTCTGCTCGTCGTCGCTGGCCTCAGTCCGCTCGTCGTCCCCGGCCGCGGCCGGGGCCGGCTCGGCGTCGTCGACCCTCGGTTGCTCAACCGGTGGTTCCTCGCCGTCCGACGTGCGTGGCGGTTCGTCGCCGTCGGACGAATGCGCCGGGTCGGCCACTGCGTGCTCAGCGCCGAACGCATCCTCGCCGGCCGCGACTTCACCGGACGCGGCGCGCTCACCGGCCGCGACTTCACCGGGATCCAGTACGTCGTCACCGTGCGACGCGGGGGAGTCGGCGGGCGGCGGAGGCACCGAGCCGGGCTGGGCGACCGGCCCGGCTAGGCGGAAGTAGGCGCGAAGCTCGTGCTGCTCTGCCTCGCTGATGTGCCCGTCTGCCGCGATCCGGGGGGCGTCCATGATGACGTCCTTGGGGAATCGGACGGTGATCGTTCCCGCGTCGATCCGGGCGCCCTGGAAGGGGGCGAAGACCTCCCGCAGGCCGAACAACCCGGTCCGGGACGTCACCCAGGTGGCCTGCTGGGTGGTGTCGTCGAGGTAGATGTGTCCGACAGGCCCCAGGGCGTGTCCGTCCGCGGAGACCACCGTCATCTCGTACAGCGCGTCCAGTTGTTCTCGTGTCAACTCCATAGCACCCGAATCCCCTTCCTACTGCCGTGCGCATCTGGGCGCGCACATCAGCCTTGCACCTCGACGTGTTGCCGTATCGATCAGAACACCGCCCGACCACCGGTGACCCCCAACACTGTGCCAGAGACGTAACTGGCCTCGTCGGAGGCGAGGTAGACATAGGCGGTGGCGACCTCGATCGGCTGACCCGCCCGGCCCAACGGCGTATCGGCACCGAAGGAGTCCACCCGCTCCGCAGGCATGGTGGACGGGATCAGCGGTGTCCAGATCGGGCCGGGAGCCACGGCGTTCACGCGGATGCCGCGGCCTCCGAGTTCACTGGCCAGGTTCACCGTGAGGTTGTTCAGCGCGGCCTTGCTGGCGGCGTAGTCCAGCAGCGGCTCGGAGGGGTCGTAGGCCTGGATCGAGGTGGTGATGATGATGCTGCTACCGGCCTGCAGGTGCTCGTCCAGGGCCTTGACCAGCCAGAATGTGGAGAAGACGTTGGTGGCGAACGTGCGCTCGATCTGCCCGGGTGGGAAGTCAGCCAGGGAGCCGGCCGCCATCTGGTACGCGGCGTTGGCCACCAGGACGTCCACTGCGCCCAACGCGCCGACAGCCCGGCGGGCCACCTCGGTGTTGGCATCCTCGGACCGCAGGTCCGCCTCGAAGACGTGGCACGCGCGCCCCGCCCGCGTGACCTGCGAGTGCGTCTCTGCGGCGTCGTCGGCCTCCTCGGGCAGGTGCGTGATCGCGATGTCGGCGCCCTCTTTGGCGAAGGCGATCGCGGTGGCCCGGCCGATACCCGAATCACCGCCGGTGATCAGCGCCCGCTTACCCACCAACCTGTCCCGGCCGATGTAGCCGCGCTCGCCGTGATCGGGCACCGGATGCATCCGGTCCGTGCGACCGGGCCACTCCTGCTGCTGGGAACTGAGGTCCTGTAGCGCTTCGGTGTTGTCCGTCATGGCCCAATCGTGGCGTGCCGGTTTCGGCTGCGCATCCGCTACCGGACGGCGTAGCAACTCTCGCGGGAGGAGGCGGCCGTGCTCGCGCCGCGTGCGTGTGCCGTCGGTCCCCAGATGCCCGCGGAGCGGATCGGTGTCAGGATCGAACCGTCCGGGAGGATCGGGCCGAGAGGAGTTGGGTATGGGCAAGGACAGCCGGGATCCGGGGCCGAGCGTGAAGGATCCGGACCTGTACGAGCGGTTACGGGACGAAGGTGAGTCGAAGCAGAAGGCTGCCCGGATCGCCAACCAGGCGGCCAAGACTTCTCGTTCCCAGGTGGGCAAGTCGGGCGGCTCCTCGCCTGCGTACGAGGATTGGACCGTCGATGAACTGAAGGACCGGGCGGCCGAGGTGGGTATCGACGGCCGTTCGAAGATGAACAAGGACGAGTTGATCGAGGCGCTACGCAACTCCTGAAGAGGCGACGACGGCGCTCACCGGGATCGCGGCGGGTGGGGCGGCACGCTGCGGGCCCGGGTGGGTAGCCTGCCCTCATGACCGATGAGACAGCCGCCGGGAACGCCGCGCGGGCCACCGAGCGGACGATTCCCGATGGGGGACTGGACCTCGGGCCGGGCGAGCCTCCGCAGGACGCCGCCGGATGGGAGCAGCGGCTGCGCGCGGCGGGGAACGGCCTGCTCGCCGGCGAGGCCGCGGATCTGCGTGCGCTGTGGGCCCAGACCGCGCTGTCCGTGACGGTGGAGCACGCACCGGACCCGGTCACCGAGGCGCCGGCTTCGATCGATGAGGTCACCCTCGATGCCACCGGCGTCCGGGCCACCCAGGAGTCGCTGGAGGCCATCGGCCGGATCACCCCGCCGATGCCCCCGGAGCGGACCGACGGTGTGCCGGTGCGCATCCACCGGGCCACGGTGCGGGCACACCCGGCCTACCTCGACGGCACGCCGGTGCGGCTCGATTGCGAGGTCGCCGACCTGGGCGTGTTGCTCACCCGCGATCGGCAGGGGCACCTGTGGATGCAGACCGATCCGGACCGCGTGTTGCACGACCTGCGCGCCCGTGCCCGGGTCTCGATCGCCGAGGCAGACCTCACGCACATGGTGCGCGACCTCGTCTCCGCCCAGATCGCGGCCATGGGAGCGACACTCACGGACTTGCAGGTGCAGATCACCACCCGCGACGAACGCACGGCCGTGGTGGAGGTGGCCGCCAAGGTGAAGAAGGGGCTGCTCTCCGCCTCGGCGCAGTTCCGGGTGGGCGCGCGCGTGGATGACCAGATGGTGGCGCGCCTCGGGCAGATCCAGGCGCGCTCGGGTAACCCGCTGGTGGGGATGATCCTGGCGGCGGTGCGCGGCCGCCTGGACCGGTACGCGGACAGGGAGTACGACCTGAACGCCTACCTACCGGCCGGGCTCCGCCTGGTGGATCTGCGCCTTCGGGCCGACACGGACCTGGTGGCCGAGGTCGTCCTCGGTTGACCGGTACCGGGTGGCGCCCCAGTCTGCCCGGGCCTACTGGGCCTGGGAGACCGAGGACATGTTGAAGTCGCCGACCCGTAGCGCCGGGGTCGCGGTACGCGGGAAGTAGTCGCCCCACTCACGGGAGAAGCTCACCTCGGTGGCCGATGCGGACCCGAACCGGTTCAGCAGGTCCACCGGGGACTCGTTGAACCTGAAGTTGTTCACCGCGCCGACCACCTCTCCGCCCTCGACCAGGTAGACGCCGTCACGGGTCAGTCCGGTCAGCAGCAGCGTCTGCGGATCCACCTCGCGGATGTACCACAAGCAGGTGAGAAGCAGGCCCCGTTCCACCCCCGCGGTCAGTTCCTCCACGCCACCGATACCGGACTGCACGTCGAGGATCAGGTTGGAGATCATCGGCGTCACGGGTTGGCCGGTCAGGGCCGCGGAGTGCCGGTTCTGCACCAGGGCCGAGAGTGTCCCGTCCCGGATCCAGTCCGTGCGGCTCAGGGGCAGGCCGTTGTCGAACACGCTGGAGGTGTTGGAGGAGACCGCTGCCTGGACGAAGTGCTCACTCTCCAGGCCCGGATAGTTCGGGTCCGAGTACAGGTGCACGCCGGGGCGGGCGATCGGTTGCCCGATACGGGTACCGCCCCCGCGGGCGGAGAACACCGACTGCCCCTCGTGCGCGACCCGCGCCCCGGAGGACCAGTAGGCGTAGATCAGCAGGTCTGCCACGGCCGTGGGGGGAAGGATGGTGTCGTACCGGCCGGCGGGCAGGGAGATCCGCCGGCTGGCCCATCCCAGGCGTTGCTCCAGGTCCTTCTCCAGCCGGGCCGGCTCGACGTCGGTGAAGTCGCGGGTGGAGCCGCCCACCCAGGCGCTGGTGGTCAATCCAGCGTCCTTGGCGGTGATGCCGTAGTGGCCGGCCGGCTGCACGTGACGCAACCGCACGCCGGTGCTGGAGGCCAGGTAACTGGTGACGACTTCGTGGTCGACGAACCCGTAGAGCAGTCGCTCGTGTTCCTGGGCGCGGGTGAAGATCTCACCCAGGTCGCGGGAGAAGTCCCGGTAGACGTCGACCGAGGTGGCCTCCGGCTGCTCGCCCCAATCACCCATGCTTGCCGGCGCCTGGTCCGGGGTGAGGAGGTCCGCGGCGTCCTCGGCTGCCGCACCGGCGCGTGCGGCGGCGTCGGCCGCCTGCGCCAGTTCCTCCACCTGCACGGTGTTCACCGCGGTCCCGGTCACCGCGCCGGTGGCCTGGCCACCGGGGACGCTGACGAAGGAGATCACGGTGACCTGCAGGTCCTCCATGGCGCCGTTGGTGGTCAAGGTGTTGTTCGCCCACCGCAGGTTCGCACTGGACCGCGCTCGGGCGAGGGCGATCATGTGGTCCGCCGTGGAGGCGGCCAGGGCGTGCTCGAGAAGGTGCTGGGGCGACGGGGCGGCGGTGCTCACTTACCTGCCTCTTCTGTGGTGTTGAGGATGCGGACGCCTCGGAACAGTGCCGAGGGGGACCCGTGCGAAACCGCGGCTACCTGGCCTGGTTGGGCCTTACCGCAGTTGAACGCACCGCCCAGGACGTAGGTCTGCGGACCACCGACGGCCTCCATCGAGCCCCAGAAGTCGGTCGTGGTGGCCTGATAGGCCACGTCACGGACCTGGGGGCCGATCTCGCCGTCGATGATCTGGTAGAAGCGTTGGCCGGTGAATTGGAAGTTGAAGCGCTGCATGTCGATGGACCAGGACTTGTCCCCGACGATGTAGAGGCCGCGGTCGACGGCGGAGACCAGGTCACGGGTGTCCGGCCCGTCGGGTGCGGGCTGCAGGGAGACGTTGGCCATCCGTTGGATCGGGATGTGACCGGGGGAGTCGGCGAAGGCGCATCCGTTGGACCGGCCGCCGTTGAGTTCCGGGTGGGCCGCTGCCATCGAGCGGTCCAACTGGTAGCCGACCAGGACGCCGTCGGAGACCAGGTCCCAGGACTGGGTCGCCACGCCCTCGTCGTCGTAGCCGACCGTGGCCAGGCCGTGTTCGGCGGTGCGGTCCCCGGTCACGTTCATCACCGGCGACCCGTACTGCAGGGTGCCCAGTTTGTCCAGGGTGGCGAACGAGGTGCCGGCGTAGTTGGCCTCGTACCCCAGGGCCCGGTCGAGTTCGGTGGCGTGGCCGATGGATTCGTGGATGGTGAGCCACAGGTTGGACGGGTCGATCACCAGGTCGTACTCCCCGGCGCGGACGCTGGGGGCGGTGAGTTTCTCCGCGAGCCATTCGGGGGTCTGGTCCAACTCGCCGTCCCAGTCGTACCCCTGTGGTCCGAGGTACTCCCATCCGCGGCCCACCGGTGGGGCGATGGAACGCATCGAGTCGAACACCCCGGTGCGGTCATCGCTGCCCATCGCTTCGAACTCCGGGTGCAGGCGGATGCGTTGCTGGGTGGTGACCGTACCGGCGAGGTCGGCGTAGAACTTGTTCTCCTGGACCTGAAGGACCGACGCCGTGGCGTGGGTGACGACCTTGCCGCGGCGCAGCCGCTGGGTCCAGTCGATCAGTTGTGCGGTCTTGTCCGCCGTCGGCACCTCGAACGGGTTGATCCGGAAGGGACTGGACCAGGTCACGTCCCGGTGCACCGGCTCGGGTGCGAGTTCGACCGGCCGGATGGTCATCGGCGCGGCGACACGCGCGACCTGGATCGCTCGTTCGGCCAGGCGCACCGCCTCCTGCTCGGTGAGCACCACACCTGCGGCGAAGCCCCAGGCGCCGCCGTGCACCACCCGGACGGCCATGCCGAGGTCCTCGGCGTCGGCCGCGGTCTGCAGGACCTCATCGCGCACCACCAGGTACTGGCTGCGAATCCGTTCGAGCCGGAAGTCGGCATGGGTCGCCCCCAGATCCTTGGCGCGCTGTAGCGCTGCGTCCGCCAGGCCGCGGGCGGGGAGGTCGATGAACGTCGGGTCGATGGCCGAGGTGGTCATGGCTCCTCAATCTATCGCCGTGAGCGTCTGCGACCGTTACACGCGGGCGGCGACCAGTTCGGTCGCCACGTGCTGCTCGAACAGTTCGATGCTCGAGGTGTCGTAGGCGGCCTCCGGGAAGTAGAAGATGCCGTACCCCAGTCCGGCCGCGCGCATGGCGGTGAGCCGTTCGGCCACCTGTTCGGGGGTTCCCACCCCTAACGCGGCATCGGAGGTGTAGGCGCCCATCGTCTTCTCGGTCTGCTGCTCACCGAGGTGCGGGCGTAGCCGGTCGGCCACCGCGGCGATCTTGTCCCGGACCTCCGATTCGTCCCGGCCCAGGATCACGTTGTAGTTGGACGATCGGGTGATCGCCTCGAAGTCCGTGCCCTCGACGCGGCAGTGTTCGGCCAGGATCGCGCTCTTGTGCGCGAACTCCTCCGGTGTGCCCACGAAGTTCGTGTACTGGGCGTACTTGGCGGCGATCCGGAGGGTGACCTTCTCCCCGCCGCCGGCGATCCATAGCGGGAGCCCGCCGGGCTGCAGGGGCCGTGGCTGCACGATCGCGCCGTCAACCTGGTAGTACTGGCCGTCCAGCGTGGCCGACCCCTCGCTCCACGCCTGCCGCATGATCTGCACGCCCTCGTCCAGCATGCCGAGCCGGACCCCCGCCCGGGGGAAGCCGTAGCCATAGGCCCGCCACTCGTGCTCATACCACCCGCCGCCGATCCCCATCTGGGCGCGTCCGCCGGAAATCACGTCCACCGTGGCCGCCACCTTGGCCAGATAGGCAGGGTTCCGGTAGGCCATGCAGGTGCACATCTGCCCGAGCTTGACCCGGGAGGTGCTGGACGCCAGTGCGGCCATGAGGGTCCAGGCCTCATGGGTGGCTTCCTGGCTCGGTACCGGTGTGGTGTGGAAGTGGTCGTAGACCCAGACCGAATCCCACGGTCCGGTATCGGCGCGGGCGGCCAGGGAGTGCATCACCTCCCAGTGCCGTGCGGGGTCGATTCCGACCAGGTCGAAGCGCCAGCCTTGGGGGATGAAGTATCCGATCTGCATCCCGCCAGGTTAGAGCCCCGCGAGGGGCGGTGGTGACACCGGCCGTGCCGGCGCTGCGCGGGGAGGA
>CALKWS010000281.1 GCA_938004115.1 uncultured Ruaniaceae bacterium | reverse complement strand
ACCTGCATCTGGTGGACCGCGTGAGCGACCTCGTGATCGGCCGCGTTGCTGCCCAATCCCGCCTGCTGCGACAAAGGAAACTCCCCCGATTCTCGGTGATCATGCGTGACGCCGGGACGGCATGCGCGAAGGAGCCCATGCCGAGCCGCCTCGGCAACTCTGCTCGTGCAGCGCACGTCGGAAGCGACGGACCCGAGGTTTTTCACCCTCGCTTTCACCCTCACCATGGCCGAACGTGACGCAGCCCACGGCGGCCGTCGCCGTCGGGCCGCCCGGTAACCTGACGGCAACCACCCATCGGCCCTGACACCGGAGGAATCGGTGCGCGCGTTGTACAAGTCCGGTCCGCACGCAGGCCTGGAACTCATCGACCTGCCCGAACCCGCCCCGGCCCCGGACGAGGTGAAGATCCGGGTACTCACCACCGGGATCTGCGGCACCGACCTGCACATCCTCAACTGGGACGCCTGGGCCGCCTCGATGGTCACCGCACCACTCATCCCGGGCCATGAGTTCTACGGCGAAGTCGTGGCCACCGGCGATCTGGTGCGCGACGTGCGCGTCGGCGACCGGGTCTCCGGGGAGGGCCACGTGGTGTGCGGCACCTGCCGCAACTGCCGGGCCGGGCGACGCCAGTTGTGCATCCGCACCGTCTCGGTGGGGGTGCAGCGCCCCGGCGCGTTCGCCGAGTACGTGGTGATCCCGGAGGAGAACGTCTGGGTCCACCCACCGCCGGATGACCCCAAGCACAACAGCAATCAGGTGATCACCCCTGAACTGGGCGCGATCTTCGACCCGTTCGGTAACGCCGTGCACACCGCGCTGAAGTTCTCCGTGGTCGGTGAGGACGTGCTCATCACCGGCGCCGGGCCGATCGGGCTGATGGCTGCCGCGGTGGTGCGGCACGTGGGCGCCCGGTACATCGCGATCACCGACGTCTCCACCCCTCGACTGACCCTGGCCGAGCAGATGGGTGTGGACCTGACGGTGGACGCCTCCTGCAGTTCGATCGCCTGGGCGTATGCCGAACTCGGCCTGAAGGAGGGCTTCGACGTGGGCCTGGAGATGTCCGGCCACCCCGAGGCGCTGCCGGAGATGATCCGGAACATGAACCACGGCGGGCGCATCGCCCTGCTCGGCCTGCCGAACGCCCCGATCGACATCGACTGGGCCACCGTGGTCACCCACATGCTCACCCTGCAGGGCATCTACGGCCGGGAGATGTTCGAGACGTGGAACGCGATGGCCGCGATGCTGTCCTCCTCCCCCTGGCTGCACCGGACGATCTCCTCGGTGATCACCGACGTGCTGCCCGCCACCGAGTGGGAACGCGGGTTCCGGATCGCCGCCGACGGGCGTAGTGGCAAGGTGGTGCTGGACTGGACCGTGTTCGCCTGAGCACACCGAGCAACGCACGACGACGCCACTGCGGCGACGCGGACACGCTCACCTGCCGCAGCACATCAACGACGTAAGGACCGGAGATGTTCACCACCATGCGCGATGACCTGCGAGCCGAACTCGACGACCTGCGCACCAGCGGCCTGTTCAAGGCCGAACGGGCCATCACCACCCCCCAGTCCGCCCGGATCCGGGCCGCGGCGATCGGTGCCGATCCGAAGGACGTGCTGAACTTCTGCGCCAACAACTACCTCGGCCTGGCCGACGACCCCCGCATCATCGACGCCGCCAAGCAGGCCCTGGACGAGCGCGGGTTCGGCATGGCCTCGGTGCGGTTCATCTGCGGCACCCAGGACCAGCACCTGGAGTTGGAGCAACGCGTCAGCCAGTTCCTGGGCACCGAGGACACGATCCTGTTCTCCTCCTGCTTCGACGCCAACACCGGCACGTTCGAGGCCCTGTTCGACGCCCGCGATGCGATCATCTCCGACCAGCTCAACCACGCCTCGATCATCGACGGCGTCCGGCTGAGCAAGGCCGCCCGGTTCCGGTACGCCAACCGCGACATGTCC
This sequence comes from uncultured Ruaniaceae bacterium, assembly GCA_938004115.1. Lineage (GTDB taxonomy): Bacteria > Actinomycetota > Actinomycetes > Actinomycetales > Beutenbergiaceae > CALKWS01. The sequence goes on along the minus strand of CALKWS010000281.1, from coordinate 356 downwards.
GACCTGCGCACCCAGTTGCAGGCAGCGGCCGACGGCGGTGCTCGCCGGATCGTGGTGGTCACCGACGGGGTGTTCTCCATGGACGGTTACCTCGCCCCGCTGCGGGAGATCTGCGACCTGGCCGAGGAATTCGGCGCCCTGGTGATGGTCGATGACTCCCACGCCACCGGGTTCATGGGCCCCACCGGCGCCGGGACTCCGGAGCACCTGGGGGTATCGGACCGGGTAGACATCTACACCGGCACGTTCGGCAAGGCCCTGGGCGGGGCCTCGGGCGGGTACGTCTCCGGACGGGCGGAGATCGTGGCGATGCTGCGGCAGAAGGCCCGGCCGTACCTGTTCTCCAACTCCCTGGC
>CALKWS010000280.1 GCA_938004115.1 uncultured Ruaniaceae bacterium | reverse complement strand
GGACCTGCCCGACCCGGTGCGGGCGCAGGTGGAACAGGTGCTGGGTGCACCGGTGGTCACTGCGATCGACCAGCGTGGCGGTTTCTCCCCGGGCGTGGCCGCACGGGTGGCCACCGGCACCGGGCGCACCGCGTTCCTGAAAGCCTGCAGCACCATGCTCAACCCCGGCTCGGTGCGCCTGTTCGCCCGGGAGGCCCGGGTGCTGGGGCTCCTGCCGGCCCGGGCCGGTGCGCCGCGGCTGGCGGGCCACTATGAACTGCAGGTGGGCAACGCGCAGTGGGGGCTGCTCATGACCGAGGACATCGAGGGGCGCCAGCCGCGCACCCCCTGGATACCGGAGGAACTGGCGGCCGCCTGCACCGCCTACCACCGGCTGGCCACCACACCGCTGCCCGCGGATCTGGATCTGCCCACCCTCCAGGACGCGCTGGGGTGGGAGACGACACTGATGGCCAAGGTGGCCGCCGACCCGCCCGCGGAACTTCACCCGTGGGTGCGCCGCCACGCCGAGGACCTGGCCGCGCTAGCCGCCGCGGCACCGGCCGCGTTGGCCGGGGACGCGCTGGTACACCTGGACGCCCGCTCCGACAACCTGCTCCTCACCCCCTCCGGCACGATACGGATCGTGGATTGGCCCTGGGCCTGCGTGGGCGCACCGTGGATGGACCTGCTCAGCCTCGCCCTGAACGTCAAGATCTACGACCCGGGCGCCGACGTACGGGCCGTGCTGGAGGCTGCCGGTGACCTTGGTGGCACCACCGAGGAGATCGACGCGGTCCTGGCCGCACTGACCGGGTACTTCTGGCACGCCGCCACCCAACCGGCCGTCGAGGGCCTGCCCACACTGCGGCCGTTCCAACTGGCCCAGGCCCGGGCACTGAGCACCTGGCTGGCCACCCGGCTGCGGTGGTGAGACCGCCCGGCGGGCAGGTGTTCGGAATCGGGCGGCGGCGACGTACGCTGTGCGAGGCAAGCGTAGTTAGAGGAGCCCATGGAGTTCTGGTTCGGCGTCGGCGTGATGGTGGTGGGCATCGTCGTGTCCATCGCCCTGCACGAGATCGGGCACCTGATCCCCGCCAAGGCCTTCGGCGTGAAGGTCACCGACTACTTCGTGGGATTCGGCAAGACCCTGTGGTCCACCCGGCGCGGGGAGACCGAGTACGGCGTGAAGATGCTGCCGCTGGGCGGGTTCGTCCGGATGGTGGGGATGTTCCCCCCGGGCCGGGCGGGTTCTACCGACGCCCAGCAGCGCACCGGCATCCGGGGCTGGGCCGACCGTGCCGCACAGGACGCCCGGTCCTTCTCCGCCGAGGAAGTCGAACCCGGACAGGAGCACCGGGCGTTCTACTCCCTGAGCGTGCCCAGGAAACTCGGGGTGATGTTCGGCGGTCCGGTGATGAACCTGCTCATCAGCGCGGTGCTGTTCGCGATCATCCTCACCACGTTCGGGCAACTGACCCCCACCAACCGGCTCGCGGCGGTGTCCGACTGCGTCCTGCCCCCAGGGGAGAACCGGCAGTGCACCCCGGCCGATCCGGCCGCCCCCGCCGCGCAGGCGGGACTGCAGGCCGACGACGTGATCCTCTCCTGGGGAGCGGTGCCGGTGAGCGACTGGGACGACGTCGCCGGGGCGATCGCCGAGGGAGGCACCGGTCCCACCCAGGTGGTCGTGGAACGCGACGGCGAGCAGGTCACCGTGACGGTCACCCCGGCGCTCGCGGAACGGCCCGTGGTGGACGACGACGGACAACCGGTGCTCGACGGCGGACAGCCGGTGACCACCCAGGTGCCGTTCGTGGGGATCAGCCCGGCAGGGGAATTGAGGCCCCAGCCGATCACCGCCGTGCCCGGCGTGGTCTGGGATGTCTTCACCGGCACCGTCCGGGTGGTGCTCACCCTGCCCGAACGGTTGATCGGCATCACCCAGTCCCTGCTCGGACAGGCTGAGCGCGACCCGGGCGTGATGGGGGTGATCGGGGTGGGCCGGTTCGCCGGGGAGATCGCCTCGGTGGAATTGACCGACTACGGGCCCGCGGAACGTGCCGCCGACCTGATGTCCCTGCTCGCCTCGTTGAACATGGCGCTGTTCGTGTTCAACATGGTCCCGCTGCTCCCGCTGGACGGCGGGCACATCGCCGGGGCGCTGGTCGAGGGGGTCCGGCGCCGCGTCGCCGCACTGTTCGGGCGGCCCGATCCCGGTCCGGTGGACACCGCACGGTTGATGCCGCTGACCTACGTCGTGGTGGTGGCGCTGATCGGGATGAGCCTGTTGCTGGCCGTGGCCGACATCATCGATCCCATCACGCTGACCTAGCCACGCGAGCTTAGACTGGGTCGCGTGAGTGCACCAGTGAACCTCGGCATCCCCACGATCAAGGAACCACCCCCGGTGCTGCGCCCCCGGCGCAAGACCCGGATGATCAACGTGGGACCGCTCAAGGTCGGCTCGGAGGCGCCGGTCACGGTGCAGTCGATGACCACCACGCCCACCTCGGACATCAACGCCACGCTGCAGCAGATCGCGGAACTGACCGCGGCCGGCTGCGACATCGTGCGCGTCGCGGTGCCCACGCCCGACGACGCCGCCGCGTTGCCGATCATCGCCAAGAAGTCCCAGATCCCGGTGATCGCGGACATCCACTTCCAACCCAAGTACGTGTTCGCCGCGATCGACGCCGGATGCGCCGCCGTGCGGGTGAATCCAGGGAACATCAAGAAGTTCGATGACAAGGTCAAGGAGATCGGTCAGGCCGCGGCCGACGCCGGCGTCTCCATCCGGATCGGGGTGAACGCCGGGTCCCTGGACAAGCGGTTGTTGGCCAAGTACGGCAAACCGACCGCCGAGGCACTGGTGGAATCGGCGGTGTGGGAGGCCTCCCTGTTCGAGGAGCACGGCTTCCGGGACTTCAAGATCTCCGTCAAGCACCACGACCC
>CALKWS010000279.1 GCA_938004115.1 uncultured Ruaniaceae bacterium | reverse complement strand
GTGCACCAGCGGTGGGTCCCGGTGCGACGGGTCGGCCTGTACGTCCCCGGCGGTCTGGCGGTCTACCCCTCGTCGGTGGTGATGAACGTCGTCCCCGCGCAGGAGGCCGGGGTGGGCGCGCTGGCCCTGGCCAGTCCGCCGCAGCCGGACAACGACGGGTGGCCGGACCCGGTGATCCTGGCCACCTGCGCGCTGCTGGGCGTCGATGAGGTGTATGCGGTCGGCGGGGCCCAAGCGGTGGGCATGTTCGCCTACGGGGTTCAGGCATCCGCTGCCGCCGATACGTGTGAACCGGTCGACGTCATCACCGGCCCGGGAAACATCTACGTGGCTGCCGCCAAGCGCGCGGTGCTGGGGCTGGTCGGTATCGACTCCGAAGCGGGCACCACCGAGATCGCCGTGCTGGCCGACGACGGCGCCGACCCGGTGTACGTGGCGGCCGACCTGATCTCTCAGGCCGAACATGACCCCGCCGCGGCATCGGTGCTGATTACCGACTCCGTCGAACTCGCCGAGCAGGTCGCCGAACAACTCCTCGCCCAGGTCGAGTTGGCCAAGCACGCCGACCGGATCCGCCAGGCGCTCTCGGGCCCGCAGTCGGCGGTGGTGCTGGTGCGCGATCTGGCTCACGGTGTGGAGGTGGCTAACGCATATGCTGCGGAACACCTGTCGATCCAGACCCGCGACCCCCACCGCACCGCCGATGCAATCCACAGCGCCGGGGCGATCTTCCTGGGATCACACTCCCCGGTCTCCCTCGGTGATTACCTGGCCGGGTCCAACCACGTGCTACCCACGGGAGGCACTGCAAGGTTCGCCAGCGGCCTGGGCGTACAGGCCTACCTGAAGTCGGTGCAGGTGGTGGACTATGACGCCACCGGCCTGGGGCAGGTCACCGATCATCTGATCACCCTCGCGAACGCGGAGGACCTGCCCGCCCACGGCACCGCCGCCCGGCTGCGCCGCCCCTGACCCTCGGACCTGGCTGCGGCCCCTGACTTTCGGGCCCGACTTTGCTGCTGCTGACATCAGGGGGATCTCAGGGGACTCCCGGATGGTGCCTTTGGGGCAGGCGTCCGTACCGTTCACCCATGGACTCCTTCTTCGGCTTCATCCGTAACCTGGGCTTCCGGCGCGGCCCCCGGCGCGTCCTGGCCGGCATTGGTGGCGGCATCGCCGATGCCACCAACCTCAGCACGGTCCTGGTGCGGGTGCTGATGATCATCGCGATGCTTCTCCCGGTGATCGGGCTGCCGCTGTACATCGCGCTCTGGATCCTGCTCCCGTGGCAGGACGGCACCATTCCCCTGGAGCGGTGGCTCAGGCGCCTAGGCGGTAGCGGCAACGCCGGTCCCACCATCGTCCAGGAGTAGCCGGTTCCGGACGCCTGCGGGCGCTTCCGCGGGAGCGGGGTGCTGGCGCTTCGTTGGGGGCGCTTCCGCGGGAGCGGGGTGCTCAAGTTGGCGGTGGCGGTGGCGGTGCTGGTGGCAGGCGCTTCCGCGGAAGCGGGGTGCTCACGCCGCGTCCGGGCCGGGTGCCGCCGTCGAGTCGTCACCGGCAGCCGGATCGCACCCGGTGGCCCGGGCGGAGGCTTCCCACCGGTCGGCCACCACGCTGACCGCCCACTTCAGGTCCATCGGCCCGCCGTTGACCGGGCTGAGCGCGAACGGTTCTGAGGACGCGACGAAACCTCCGTCGGGCTCGATCGGATCCGGCGGGGCGATGACCGGAGGTTCGCCGCTCTGGGGCACCGGGACACCATCCGAGGTGACCACAAGCACCCGTCCGTCGCGCATCGACATGGAGTAGCCGCCCTCGTGGAGCAGGCGGTGGTGTTGTCCGCACAGCAGCACCAGGTTGTCCAACTCGGTGGGCCCGCCGTGGGCCCAATGATCGACGTGATGGGCATGGATGAACCGCCGCCGGCCGCAGGCGGGGTAGCGGCATCCTTGGTCCCGGTCCCACAGTGCCCGCATCAGCGCTGCGTTCGGGGTGCGGGTGCGGCGCCCGACGTCGATGGTGCGTCCCGGGTGGGTGCTCGGCACGACGGTGTAGGTCGGATCGTCATCGTGCAGGTGCAGCACCACCCCGGTGTCGCAGGTCAAGCGCCGGGCCGTTTCCGGATGCAGCGCAGGACCCAACTCCAGCCTGGGGGAGCCGGTGCGTGGACCCGCCGGACCGAGTTGGGCCAACTGCTCGATCGTGGCATGCACCACGGTCTCGGCCCGCCGACTACCGTGCGCGGGTTCGGCGCCGGTCGGTGGCCCCTCGGTGCAGATCTGCACCAGCGCATCGGCCAGAGTGCGCTGCTCGTCCTCCTCGGGCACCGTCCCTGAGCGGTCGTCATCCGGTCCATCGGGCGATGGGCTGCGCCCGGATTCGAGATCGGCCTCGGGATCGGATCCGGTAGCCGTGGCCTGCAAGTACTCCTGGGCGGCTCGCAACGCGTCGATGACCACCGCACCGTCCTCGGGGCTGAGCCGGGCGGACAGGTGAACATGACCGTCCTCCTCCACCCGCCAGGTCACCTGGCGACGTCGGTGGGCCGCCTCGACGTCATCGAGGACCCCCGCGCTACGCAGCCCGGAGATGAACCGGTCCAACTGGCTCGCACTCGCCCCGCGGGCGATGTTGACCAACTCGGGTTCGGTCTCGGCGGTGGCCACTCGGGTCAGTGCCCGCACCTTGGAGTAACTCAGGTGCCCGCTGCGGAACTGTGCGGTGATCAACGGCAGCCGAGGAAGGGACCGGGCGACCCGCATGTGCTCCCGCGCCGTGGTCCGGGTCATCCCGCAACGCCAACTGAGCCACTGGCTGGCCGAGACGAATCCGCGGTCGTGCCAGCCTCCGGCCTGATCGAATGCTGCCAGGAGTTCCAGGAACCGACAGGTCTGCTGAGCGATCTGCGAAGCCAGGTCGCAGATCTGGATCTCCA
>CALKWS010000278.1 GCA_938004115.1 uncultured Ruaniaceae bacterium | reverse complement strand
AGTTGTTCGCCGACCCGCTGGCCGCGCTGGCCGGGCTCGGCGCCGGCGTGACGGACAAGCTCATCCTGGTGCTCGCCGTCTTCGCCATCACCGCTTTCGCCGCGCTGGCCTCCCCGTTGGCGCTGATCACCCTGCCGACGCTGGCGTGGCGGCTGACCTCCGAGGTGCCCTTCCACTGGAGCACCGAGTGGCACTACTCGGCCGTGCTGATGGTGGTGGTCTTCGTCGCCGCGATCGATGCGTTGTACACCCGGCAGGGCCCGGTGCCGCTGGCACGCCCGATCGCGGCGGTCCTGGCCGGTATCGCGGTGGTGGTCAGCGCGTGGTTCCCGTTGGCGTCGTTGACGCAGTGGACCACCTACTCCCCCGCGCTGCAGCACCAGGGCGCCCACGCGGCGCTCGAGGTCATCGAGGACGATGCGGTGGTGGTCAGCGACATCACGCTGTTGGCGTACCTGGCGCCGCGCACCGAGGTGTACTGGCTGCGCAGCCCCGGGGCACCGGTGCCGGACTACGTGGTGGTGGACCAGGCCTCCGGCGGCTACGGCGCGAACCCGCCACGGGACGTGGTGCAATACGCCACCGAGCTGTTCGGCGACCAGGGGTGGGTCGAAGTGCTCAACCATCAGGGGTTCCTGGTGGCCGCCCGCGAGTAGCGGAAATTCCCTCGCCCCGCCCTGCATGTGCGGCCACAGTGGGCACATGAGTTCTTCGGCGACACGAACGCCGGCCGGCAGGACGCCAGCCGAACGGACCACGGCCTGGTTCTGGGTGGCGGCGGGTATCGGTACGGTGCACGCCGCCTGGAGCGTGTACTGGGCCCTGGGCGGGACCTGGATGCTCGCCAGCGTGGGTCAGTGGGCGGTGCAGGCGGCTGCCGACCCGACGCCGGGTGCCCGGTTGGCCCTGTGGGGTGTGGCGGTGGTGAAACTGCTCGCCGCGTGGGTCCCGTTACTCGCGCACCGCGGGGTGCTGCCGCTTGCTCGGCTGTGGCGCGCACTGACCTGGGCCGGCGCGGCCGGGCTGGTGCTCTACGGCCTGGCGAACATCGGCGCCTCCACCGCCGTGCTGGCCGGATGGATCACGCCGGAGGTTCCGGTGAACACCGAGGCGCACCTGGGTCACGCGGTGCTCTGGGGTCCGCTGTTCGCGCTCTGGGGCGTGGCCCTGCTGCTGGCGCAACTGCGCACGGTGCCTCGGCGGGCGGCCAGGGCGATGGCCCCGGCAGGTGCCGGAGTCGCCCGCTCAACGCGGGGGTGACAGGCGCCCGCCCCGGTCGCCGTCGTCATTCTCCGGGTGGGCGGCGCTCGGATTGCGTCGGGCCTTCCGGCTGGCTCGAACCGGGTGCCTGCGGGGGACGGTAGGCACCGGGGTCACGAGCCCAGGCGGGCAACTCCTCGGGTGGGAGGGGGGACTGTTCGGGGCGGCGGAACGGTGCAGTTCTGTCGTGTCCGGGCCCGCCCGCTGGTGGATCGCCGGCCGGCGCGCCGGCATCCGGCGAACCGGTACCCGGAGTATCTGTTCCCGACGAGCCGGTCGCGGGGCCGTTCGGGCCGCCGGCGCCCGGACTACCGGTGCTCGGGCCACCGGTACCGGGGCCACCGGAGGCTGTCCCACCAGCCGTGACGTTGGAACCCGACAGTCCCCGCAGCAACCGACGCGCCTCGCCCGCGGACTCCGGAAGGCACAGCACCGCGAAGGAGGACGCCACCACCTGGGAGGAGGAGGTGAAGTCGCGCTTGCCCCCGGTCAGGGCATAGGCGATGACGCCGAACATCATCCCGAACCCGGCCCCGATGAGGAGGGCGAACAGCATGGTGTTTAGAATCGTTCCCTCGGTGATCAGCGCGAGCAACAGACCGACGAACAGGCCGAACCAGGCACCGGAGGCCGCCCCGGACAACGCCGCACGTGGGTAGTTCAACCGCCCGGTGATGCGCTCGACCATCTTCAGGTCGGTGCCCACGATGGTGACCGCCTTGACGTCGAACTGCTGGTCGGACAGGTAGTCCACCGCCCGCTGCGCCTCGGCGTAGGTCCCGTAGGAGGCGATCTCCTCCCCGCGTGGTTGGGCGTTGCCTGCGGTGCGCGGATTCGCGAATGCTGCCATCCTCCCATTGTCCCCGAACCCCGGCCGGCACGACAGCCGCCGCGCCCTCGCCACCGGTCGGCCGCCGTCGGCCGGCGCGCGTGGCTTGGCGCTCCCATCTGGTGATCGATTCTGAGCGGTACCTGCACCTAACGATCATCTTGTGTCACAATGGCCGCGACGAACACCGGAAAGGACGGCCATGGGCGCGACACAGGATCAACCGCAGACACTCGGTGCGCAGATGGAGGCGGAACTGCGCAGCCAGCCGCAGATGTGGCGAAGGGCAGCCGATCTGGCCGCAGGCGCGCCACTGCCCCGCTCGGGTGAGAAGGTGGCGATCATCGGCTGCGGCACGTCCTGGTTCATGGCCCAGGCCTACGCCGCGCTGCGGGAGCAGTCCGGCGCCGGGCTGACCGACGCCTGGCAGGCCACCGAGGCACCGTTGCACCGCGACTACGACGTGGTGATCGGCCTGTCCCGCTCCGGAACCACCACCGAGGTGATCGAGGCGCTCCAGCCGCTGGCCGGGCGCACCCGCACGCTGAGCATCGTGGCCGACCCGGACACCCCGCTGGCCGAGCGGACCGACGACGTCATCACCCTGGACTTCGCCGATGAGACGTCCGTGGTGCAGACCCGGTTCGCCACCACCGCGCTGACCTTGCTGCGCGCGAGCCTCGCCGACCCGATCGAACCGGCGATCGAGGACTGCACCCGGGCGCTGCAGGCCGACATGCCCGCCGAGGCGTTGAGTGCCGAGCAGATCACCTTCCTGGGCACCGGTTGGACCATCGGGCTCGCCCACGAAGCCGCCCTGAAGAACCGGGAGGCCTCCCAGGCCTGGACCGAGTCCTACCCGGCGATGGACTACCGGCACGGTCCGATCGCGATCGCCGGACCGAACCGGATGACCTGGAACTTCGGTCCGGTACCCGCGGGCCTGGCCGCGCAGGTGGAGCGGACCGGCGCTGCCTTCCGCGCCGCGGAGGACCTGGACCCGTTGGCCGACCTGGTGCTGGCCCAACGGGTGGCGCTGGAACGGGCCCGGGCGCTGGGCCTGGACGCCGACAGCCCCCGCGGCCTGACCCGTTCGGTGATCCTGGACGACGACTGACCCGATGGACAGGCCTTCGACCGGACCGGTCGCGGTGATCGACGTCGGCGGGACCGATACCAAGACCGGTGTGCTCCTCCCCGACGACACCCTGACCGGCGCGGGCAGCATCCCCACACCGCACGGGCCGGACACCGCCGGCAATGTCCTGGACCTGGCCGCCGACCACGTCCGCCGGGCCCGCGCCGCCCACCCGGATCTGGCGGGGGTGGGGCTGGTGGTACCCGGGATCGTGGACGACGACGCCGGCCGGGCGGTGCTGGCGACCAACATGGGGTGGCAGGACGTACCGTTCGCAGCGCTGCTCCGCGACCGGACCGGGCTGCCCGCGGCGCTCGGCCACGATGTCGCGAGCGCCGGGCTGGCCGAGTTGCAGTACGGTGTCGCGGACCCGCCCCCCGGGGCGGGACCGTCCCCGGAGCCGGCCCTGCCCGCGGGGACGACGGCGGACGCGGCGGTGATCGTCATCGGCACCGGGATCGCCGCAGCCCTGTTCGCCGGTGGCCGGCCGGTACGCGGCGGCGGTTACGCGGGGGAACTGGGGCACGCGCCGGTGGAACCGGGAGGTGAACGGTGCGCCTGCGGCGGTCGCGGCTGCCTGGAGGCGCTCGCCTCGGCCGGCGCGATCGCCCGGCGGTACACCGCCAGATCCGGGCACGCGGTGACGGGTGCCGAGCAGGTGCTCCGGGCGGCACAGGCGGGTGACGACGACGCTGCGGCGGTCTGGCAGGAGGCCACCGTCGCGCTCGCCCGCGGCATCACCGTGCTCGCCGCCGTGCTGGCGCCGCGCATGGTCATCCTGGGCGGTGGCCTGTCCGGCGCCGGTGCGGCACTGCTGGACCCGGTGCGGGCGCACCTGGACGACATGCTCACCGTGCAACGCCGGCCCCTGCTTCGGCTGGGCCGGCTGGGCACCCGTGCGGGCCTGTACGGCGCGGGCATCCTGGCCAGGCGCATGGCAGCGGAGGTAACCGGATGATCCTGACCCTGACGCTGAACCCGGCGATCGACCTGACCTACTCCCTGCCCGCGCTCACCCCCGGTGCCAGCCACCGGGTGTCCGAGCCGCTCCAACGTGCCGGCGGCAAGGGCGTGAACGTCGCCCGGGTGCTGGTCGAGCAGGGACACCGCTCGATGGTGATGGCACCGGTCGGCGGACCCACCGGCGCCCAGTTCCGGGACGATCTGCACGACTCCGGCCTGCCCCACCGGCTCATCGACGTGGCCGCCCCCACTCGCCGCACCGTCACCCTGGTCACCGAGGAGCACGCGACCGCGCTGAACGAGGCGGGAACCGCCCCCAGCGCCACCGAGTTGGAGGACGTCCTCGCCGCCCTGGCCACCGAACTGGGGCGCGCGAGCGTGCTCGTGTGTTCCGGGTCCCTGCCCGCGGGCAGCCCCGCCGACCTCATCGCCCGGATCGTCGCCCTGGCCCGGGACGCCGGCGTCCCGGTCATCGTGGACACCTCCGGGCCGCCGCTGCTCGCCGCGGCCGACGCCGGCGCCGACGTGCTCAAGCCGAACCAGGACGAACTCGCCCAGGTCGCCGGCTCGACCGCGGACGCAGCCCCGGCTGACGCAGACCCGCTGGACGCCGCGCTACCGGCGGCGCGGACGCTGGCCACCCGCAGCGGCGGCCTGGTGTTCGCCTCCCTCGGCGCCGCCGGGATGGTGGCCCTGGGTACATCCGGACCCGCGTGGCACGCCAGACTGCCCGAGCCGCTGCGGGGCAACCCGACCGGTGCCGGGGACGCGGCCGTCGCCGCGATCTCCCTGGCCCTCAGCCGCCACGGCCGGGACCTGCTGACCGCCGGCGGCGACCCCCTCCGCGACGCACTGCGCTCGGCCACGGCGTGGTCCGCCGCGGCCGTGCTGACCCCGAACGCCGGCAGCATCGCCGACCCGGCTCCCCTGCTGGACCAGGTGATCGTCACCCAGGTGCTGCCCTGACCCCGACGCCCGCCGGAAGGACCCGCCGATGCCCCTGGTAACCACCCGAGAACTGCTCGACCATGCCACCCGGCAGCACACCGGGCTTCCGGCGTTGAACGTGATCCACCTGGAATCGGCCGGGGCGATCGCCGCCGCCGCCGAGCGCACCGGACAAGGAGTGGTGCTGCAGATCTCCCAGAACTGCGTGCGGTACCACGGGACCCTGGCACCGATCGCGGCGGCCGCCCGCGCGATCGCCGAGCAGGCCGGTGCCCCCTTGTCGTTGCACCTGGACCATGCCGAGGACGTCGACCTGGTCCGGGAGGCCATCGACCTGGGCTTTTCCTCGGTGATGTACGACGGCGCCGCGCTGCCCTACGCGCAGAACGTCGCCACCACCGCCCAGGTGGTGGCCGAGGCGAACGCCGCGGGGGTGCTGGTGGAGGCCGAACTCGGGGAGATCGGCGGTAAGGACGGCGCCCACGCACCGGGGGTGAGGACCGACCCGGACCAGGCGCGCGGCTTCGTGGCACAGACCGGGGTGCACGCACTGGCGGTGGCGGTGGGCAGTTCACACGCGATGACCGCCAAGACCGCCAGCCTGGACGTGGAACTGGTGGCCGCGCTGGCGCGGGCCGTTCCGGTGCCGCTGGTGCTGCACGGGTCCTCCGGGGTGCCGGATGCGTCGATCCGCGCGGCGATCAGCGCCGGCATGCGCAAGATCAACGTGTCCACCCAACTGGTGCGGGCGTTCACCGGTGCGGTGCGTGACCGCCTCGCGCAGGATCCGGCACTGGTGGACTCGCGCAAGTACGTGGCCGCCGGCCGGGAGGCGATGGCCGCCGAGGCGGCCGCCGTGATCGAGGTGATCACCGGTGGCGCGGGCGCAGATGACCGATGAGCGGAGTGCCGATGAGTCGCGATGAGCGGCTGACGGCCATCCTGGACCTGCTGGGCCGCGCGGAGCGGGTCGAGGTCGAGGAGATCGTGCGCACGTTCGGGGTGTCCCCGGCCACGGCCCGCCGGGACCTGGACGCACTGGCCTCCCGGCGGCTGGTGAACCGTACCCGCGGTGGTGCCACAGCCCACACGGTCGCCTACGACTTGCCGTTGCGGTACAAGCGCGCACAGCACGCCGGGGCCAAGGAAGCCATCGCCGAGGCGGTGATGGAACTGATCCGGCCCGGATCGCGCATCGGGCTGACCGGGGGTTCCACCTGCACCGCGATCGCCTCCGCCCTGGGACAGCACCCCGACCTGGCCGCGGACGGCGGGGAGCCGGCGCTGACCGTGGTGACCAATGCGGTGAACATCGCCGCCCAGTTGCTGATCCGGCCCAATCTGCGGGTGGTGATCACCGGCGGGGTGATCCAACCGCGCTCCTACGAACTGGTCGGCCCCTACAGCGACCTGATGCTGGAACGGGTGAACCTGGACCTGGCGTTCATCGGGATCAACGGACTGCACCCCACCCGCGGGGCGATGGTGCACGACGATGCCGAAGCACAGGTGAACGGGCTGATGGCCCGGCGCGCGGACGAGGCGTGGCTGGTGGCCGACTCCTCGAAGGTCAACGCCCGCGCCTTCGCCACGGTGGGGCCGGTGGATGAGTTCGCCGGTCTGATCACCGATGAGGGCATCACCGACGCCGACCGGCAGGCACTGATGCACGCGGGGCTGGAGGTCATCGTGGCTGGCATCGCCGGCCCGGGGCAGGACTCCGCCGGCTGACCGCGATCGAGGGCAGGGCGGCCCTCCACGCCCGTGCTACCGCTGCCGCTGCCGGACTGCCCGATCCGGCTCTGCGAATCGAACGTAGACTCGTGTCATGACCACCGAGCAGGAAGTTCACACCGCCCTGGAGTCCGTGCTGGACCCGGAGATCCGCCGCCCGATCACCGAGTTGGACATGGTCCGATCGGTCCAGGTGGGCCAGGACGGCAACGTCACCGTGCTGGTGGCGCTGACCATCGCCGGGTGCCCGATGCGGGACACCATCACCCGGGACGTGCGCGCCGCGGTGGAGAAGCTCCCCGGAGTCACCGCATGCACGGTGGAGATGACCGTGATGACCGAGGAGGAGCGCACCGCGCTGCGCACCAAGTTGCGCGGCGGCAAGGCCGAGCCGGTGATCCCGTTCTCCCAACCGGACTCGCTCACCAGGGTCTATGCGGTGGCCTCCGGTAAGGGCGGGGTGGGCAAGTCCTCGGTCACCGCGAACCTGGCGGCAGCGATGGCGTCGGACGGGCTCAAGGTCGGCGTGATCGACGCAGACGTGTACGGCTTCTCCATCCCCCGGATGCTCGGGGTCGAGGGCGGGCCGACGAAGGTCGATGACATGATCCTGCCCCCGGTGGCCGGCGACGTGAAGGTCATCTCGATCGGCATGTTCACCCAGCCGGGCAAGGCGGTGGTGTGGCGCGGCCCGATGCTGCACCGCGCCCTGCAGCAGTTCCTGGCCGACGTGTTCTGGGGTGACCTGGACGTGCTGTTGCTGGACCTGCCGCCGGGCACCGGTGACATCGCGATCTCCGTGGCCCAGTTGCTGCCCGGGGCCGAACTGCTGGTGGTGACCACCCCGCAGTTGGCCGCCGCCGAGGTCGCCGAGCGCGCCGGGTCGATGGCCCAGGCCACCAATCAGCGCATCGCCGGGGTGATCGAGAACATGTCCTGGCTCGAGCAGCCGGACGGCAGCCGGCTGGAACTGTTCGGCGCCGGCGGCGGTCAGCGGGTCGCGGACAGGCTCACCGAGGTGCTGGGCACCGACGTCCCGCTGCTGGGTCAGGTACCGATCGAGGTGGCCCTGCGCGAGGGCGGCGACACCGGTGTCCCGCTGGTGTACACCGACCAGACCACCCCGGCGGCCCAGGTGCTGCGCGAGGTAGCGGGCTCGCTGGGCCATCGCTCCCGCGGACTGGCCGGGCGGAAACTGGCGATCTCCCCCGTCGGCTGACGCCGCCGGGCCCAGGTGGCCTCGTCGTCGGGCCTAGGTGGCCTCGTCGTCGAACGGCGCCCCGGCGGGCACCAGGTCCTCGGCCTCGCTGGTCCCCGCCGGCGCCTCCGGCGGTGCGGGGGCCGGCTCATCGGCGGCGGGTAGCGCAGCGGTGTGCTGATCGGCTGCGCCCTGGCCGGCGTCAGGCTCGGCACCGCCGGCCGCGACCGAACCCGGTTCAGGCTTGCCGTTGGTCCCCGCCGCCGCTGCGGCACCGGCCGCCAACCCGGCGGAGGGCCTCGTGGCGTTCGTCTCCCCGGGCGCGGCGCTGATCTGCGTCTTGCCCTCGGTGACCGCAGCGGTGCCGGCGCTGGTCACGGTGGTCTGCGCGTCGTCGTCGGTCTTCTTCCCTGCCGTCTCGCTGCGGCGGCGCGCGGCCTGGTTCGGCGGGGTGGTGCGTGGGCTTCGCACCGAGGACACCGGACGGCTCCCGGTGGTGCGAGCGGGCCGCACCGGGCGGCTGGGCGGGAGCACGTCGTCGGCCAGGGCCTCGCGCACGATCCGGCGCGGGTCGTACTTGCGCGGGTCGAACTGGGACAGGTCCAGATCCTCGGCTTCCTCGCCGAGTTCCTCCTTCACCCGCTCCGTGGCACCGGTGGCCATCTTCTTCAGGTTGCGTACCAACTGCCCGAGTTGCTCGGCGTAGGCGGGCAACCGCTCCGGCCCGATCACGATGACGGCAATGATGATGAGGAGGAGAAGTTCCTCACCATTGATGTTCATACCGGCGATTCTAACCTTGCCGGTACGGGTATTCAGCCACTCCGTTGCTCACCGAGGGTGACCTCCATGTCCCGTTCCCGCCCGTCCTCGCGGATGGTCAGGGTGATCACCTCCTCCGGCGCGTGGGCACGGATACGCACGATCAACTCCTCGGCGCTGGTCACCGGGTCGCCGTTGATCGCCACGATCACGTCGCCCGGCTCCAGCCCCGCCTGATCGGCGGGCCCGCCCGGTGCGATCGGCGCCTCCCCCTCGATCGTCTCGTTGTGCACCCGGACCCCTTCACCGGTGTAGGTCGGGTCCAGGGTCGCCCCGATCACCGGGTAGGTGGCCTCCCCGGTCTCGATGATCTGCTGGGCGGTGCGGGCCACCTGTGCGCTGGGGATGGCGAATCCCAGACCGATGCTGCCGCTCTGCCCCGGTTGGGAGGCGATGGCGGTGTTGACGCCGATCACGGCGCCGGTCAGATCCACCAGCGG
>CALKWS010000277.1 GCA_938004115.1 uncultured Ruaniaceae bacterium | reverse complement strand
GGTCATGAGGCCTGCTCGCGTTGAACCTGGTAGGCGGTGACGATATCGCGGTAGCCCGGGTCGCGGGCGAGTAGTTCCCGGTGGGTGCCGCGATCCACGACCCGTCCCCCCTCCAGGTGCAGCACCTGGGTGGCCATCGCGATGCTCGCGGTGCGGTAGGCCACCAGCACCACGGTGACGCCGCCGACGTGTTCACCCAGTCCGCGCAGGATCTGCTGTTCCACCACCGGGTCCACCGCGGAGGTGGCGTCGTCCATGAGGAGCAGCCGGGGCCGGCGGATCAGCGCGCGGGCGATGGCCAGGCGCTGACGTTGACCGCCGGAGAGGCTGGTGCCGCGTTCGCCCAGGACGGTGTCCAGGCCCTCGGGCAGGGCGCGAACGAAGTCGTCGGCGCGGGCCACCCGCAGGGCCGCCCAGACGTCCTCATCGGTCCAGGCCTCGGACTGTTCCAGGGTGATGTTGGCGCGGACGGTGTCCTCGAACACGAACGCCTGCTGGGACACCAGCGCCACGGCCCGGGTCCGGTAGTCCGAGGAGATCTCCCGGGCGTCCACCCCGTCGTAGCGCACCGCCCCGTGGGTGGGGTCGGCCAACCGTGCCAGCACGTCGATCAGCGTGGACTTGCCGGCGCCGGTGGACCCGACCACGGCCAGCGTCTGGCCAGGTTCCACGGTGAAGGACACCTCGTGCAGCAGGTCCTGGGTGCCGGGGCTGCCGTCGGCTTCCCGGCGCGGCACCGACAGCGTGACCCGGTCGGCGCTCAGGTGCATGCCCCCCTGGGTGGGAAGGGCCTTGCTGCCCTCGGTGAGGTAGCCGCGGGCGTCCACCACCCGGGAGATGCGTGCGTGGCCCACCAGGGAACGGGGCAGGTCACCCAGCACGAAGCCGATCGCCCGTACCGGGAAGGCCATGATCGTCAGCAGGTAGGCGGTGGTGACCACGCCGCCGGTGTTCATCAGGCCGGCATCGATGCGCATCGCGCCGACCGCGAGCACCCCGAGGGTGGCCAGGGACGGCAGGAACTCGATGGTGGGGTCGAACACCGCGCGGATCCGGCCCACCCGCACGTTGGCGGCGCGCAGGTCGTCGGCGGCCCGGGCGAAGCGCTGCTCCTCCCGGTCCTCGGTGCCCAGGGACTTCACGATCGCGGAGGCCTCGAAACTCTCGTGGGCGGTGTCGGCCACCACGGCTCGTTGGTGTTGCAC
Organism: uncultured Ruaniaceae bacterium; assembly: GCA_938004115.1. Classification (GTDB taxonomy): domain Bacteria; phylum Actinomycetota; class Actinomycetes; order Actinomycetales; family Beutenbergiaceae; genus CALKWS01. The sequence goes on along the minus strand of CALKWS010000277.1, from coordinate 8,137 downwards.
GTCGGTGATCGCGGGGTTGACGAACCTGCGGTAGACGGCGTTGACCACCAGCACCAGCGGCAGCACGGCTACCCCGATCAGTCCGGTGACCGGGTCGGCGTTGAGCATCGCACCGGAGGCGATGGCGATCATCACGAGCACCCCGAGGGCGAACGGCAGGGGCTGGAACACCCAGCCGGCGGCCTCGGCGTCGGCGTTGGCGTTGGACAGCAGTTGCCCGGCCGGGTGGCGGCGGTGCCAACTCATCGGCAACCGCAGGTACTGCCGGGTGACCTGACGCCGGTGCCCGGCCTGCACGTCGAAGGCGCCGCGCCCGGCGTACACCCGCCGCAGCGCCACGCTGACGGCCGTGACGAGCCCGATCCCGAGCAGCGCGAGGCCGGCCTGCCAGATCCTGGTGGTGCTCACCCCGTCGCCGGCCAGCGCGGGCATCACCACGTGGTCGGTGATCAGGCCGAGCATCCACCCCGAGGCGACGAGCATCGCACCGTAGACCGCGCTGCCGCCGATCGCGATGGCGAAGGTGCGCTTGTTGGCGGCGAGCCCACGGCCGATGAGGAGTAGCGAGCGGCGCAACGCACCACCGGGAAGTGCGTACGCCTGAGCAGGGGCCGACTCAGGCGGACCGGACATGGATGAGCAACACTCCTCGAGCGGTGACAGGCCTATTCATCCAACCACAGCTCCACCCGGTGCCTGGTCCGCCACAGGGGCGGCGCGTGTGATCTGCGCGTCACTGCACCGCGCGGCCCCGTGATGCCGACCGCACCGCCGGTGTGCGACCGTGAGGGCATGGACTGGTATCTGCGGGAGCAACGCGCGCTGGTGCGGACGTTACGGCAGGTTGGACCGGACGCTCCCACCCTGTGCGAGGGTTGGCGAAGCAGGCACCTGGCCGCGCACCTGTACCTGCGGCTGCACCGGCCGTGGCACATGGCCCCGGGCGCCGCGGTGGTGGGGTACGACGCCGATGAGGTCACGGTGCGGATGGGAGATCGTGCCGCCGGGCCGGAGGAATACCTCCGGCTGCTAGAAGCGTTCCAGGCGCCGCCGGCGCGGTCCAACCCGGTGGGTTGGGGCGGGAACCGGATGCACCTGCTGGAGTACGTGGTGCACCACGAGGACGTTCGGCGGGCCGGCGGCCCGTACCAGCCGCGTCAGTTGCCACCGCCGCAACGGCGGGCGCTGTGGGAGCAGGTGCGGCTGATGGGCAGGCTGACACAGGCCCGCGCGCCGCACGGGGTGGTACTGGTGGTTCCCGAAGGGCCGCGCGCGGTGGTCAAGCGCCGCGCGCACGCGGTGGCGGTGACCGGGACCGAGGTGGAACTGGCCCTGTGGCTCACCGGACGCACCGAGCACGCCGACGTCCGCCTCACCGCCACCGGCGCACCGACGCAGCCGCCGCAGCAGAGCAGCGCACCGGCACCCTAGCGCCGCACCGGATCAGCGCCGGACGGTGAATCCGGCCTCAGCCAGTGCCTCCTTGACCGCGCCGACGGTCAACGTGCCGTAGTGGAACACGCTGGCGGCCAGCAGCGCGTCGGCACCGCACCGGGCGGCGCTGACGAAGTCCTGCACGGTGCCGGCACCCCCGGAGGCGATCAGCGGTACCGTGACCTGCTCGCGCACCGCGCTGATCATGTCCAGGTCGAAACCGGCGGTGGTGCCGTCGGCGTCCATGGAGTTCAGCAGGATCTCCCCCACCCCCGCCTCGGCGGCCCGGCGGGCCCAGGCGACGGCGTCGATACCGGTGCCCTGCCGGCCCCCGTGGGTGGTGACCTCGTAGCCGGACTCCGTGCTGGTTCCCGGCGGGGTTCGCCGGGCGTCCACGCTCAGCACCAGCACCTGGGAGCCGAACCGCTCGGCGATCTCGCCGATCAGGTCGGGGCGCTGGATCGCCGCGGTGTTCACGCTGATCTTGTCCGCCCCGGCGCGCAGCAGCCCGTCCACGTCAGCCGCTGTGCGCACGCCGCCGCCGACGGTCAGGGGGACGAACACCTCCTCGGCGGTGCGGGTCACGACGTCGATCGTGGTGGCCCGGCCCTCGGAGGAGGCGGAGATGTCCAGGAAGGTCAGTTCGTCGGCGCCCTCGGTGACGTAGCGGCGCGCGAGTTCCACCGGGTCCCCGGCATCGCGCAGGTTGGCGAAGTTCACGCCCTTGACCACCCGCCCGCCGTCCACGTCCAGGCACGGGATCACCCGCAGTGCCACGCTCATCCGGTTTCCTCCTCCTCGGCCGGGTCCTGTCCGGCGTCGTCCTCACGGCCCTGGCCGTCCTCACCGTCATCCACCACGTCCGGGCCGGTATCGGTGCCCTCGGGGTCCTCCGGACCGTCCTTCAGCGCGGAGACGGCCAACACGTCGATGACGAACACCAGCGCGTCAGTGCCGAAGGCGGCCTCCGGCGGGGCGATCAGCATCACCCGCGAGCCCACCTGCTCATCCACGAGGCCGTCCTGCCATGCCGGGATCAGGCCGGTGAAGGGGATGGTGGTGGGCAGCATGCCCTCCCCCCACAGGGTGTCCAGCACCTCGCCGCTGTCCCAGGAGATGGTGGAGTACCGCACCGTGACGGCCTGTCCCGGGCGCACCTGTGCGCCGTCACCGCGCAGCACCGGCACCACTTGCAGATCGGCCGGGGGATCCTCGTTGGGCACCTGCACCTGCGGGGCGCCGTCGTCACCTGCCTCGATCTGCGGGATGTGCTCCGGAGCGTCCTCACTCAGCTCCGCGGGCGTGCCCCAGGCCTGGGTGCGCAGCACGTCGTAGACGAGCACGGTCGGGTTGGGTCGCTCCGGCGTGCCGAGCTCCACCCGCAGCAACCGGGACCCCTCGGTGCGGCCCAGCAGATCCTCGTAGAGCACGCCGATCTCCTCGTTGAGCACCAGGATCTCCGGCGGGGAGCGGAAGTTGTCGGTCAGTTCCTCCCCGGTGATCGCGTCGTGGGCCACGAAGGACAGCATCACCGCGGCGCCCTCGACCAGTTCGATGCCCTCACCGGTGATGATCTCCTCGGTGTAGGGCTCCTCGATCTGCAGGGGGGTGTCGAAGTCGACCGTGGGGCGGGTGCCGAACTCCCCGGTGACCCGTACCGCTCCGTCGCCCTCGTCCTGCTGCTGCGGGCGGCACGCGACGAGCGCGCCGAGGGCACCCAGACCCAGGGCACCCAGAACCGTGCGGCGAGAAGCGGACACGGATGCAGAGTCTACGCGCGCTCGGTCCACGCCTGCCGGTCCGCCCCGTGCCGGTTCGACCCGTGGCGGTTCGCCGCGGGCCGGCCCGCCCCGTGCCGGTTCACATCGTCGGGAACGGCCCCGACGGGGCGTCCCCGATGCTGGCGATCAGCCGGTCCACGCGTTCGTCGGTAGCGCGGAAGGGGTCCTTGCACAGCACCGTCCGGCCCGCGTAGTCGTTGAGTTTCAGGTGCACCCAGTCCACGGTGTAGTCCCGCCGGTGGGCGGTGGCGGCACGGATGAAGTCCCCGCGCAGTTTGGCCCGGGTGGTGCCGGGCGGCTCGGTGGTGGCCTGGTCGATCTCGGCGTCGGTGACCATGGTTGCGGCCAGTCCGCGCTCCTCCAGCCGGGCGAACAGTCCGTGCTCGGGAGAGATGTCATGGTAGGCCAGCAGCAGCCGGGCCACCCGCGGATCGCCCAGCGTCAGTTGCCGGCCTTGCAGGTACCGGTCCAGCAGCCGCTTCTTGATCACCCAGTCCAGTTCGGTCTGCACCGGGGTCAGATCCCCGGCCCGCAGCGCCGTCAGGCCGCGTTCCCACAGGTCCAGTACCCACTCGTCGTGCGCGCCGCCCCGGCCCTGGTCGGCCAGGAACGTGCGGGTGCGGTCCAGGTAGTACTCCTGGATGTCCAGGGCGCTGGCGGTGGTGCCGTGCGCCAGGGACACCGGGCCGGCGCCGGTGAGGTCGTGGGAGATCTGCCGGATGGCGCGCACCGGGTTCTCGAAGCTGAAGTCGCGCAACGCCACCCCGCTCTCGAGCATCCGCAGGATCAGATCGGTCATCCCCACCTTGAGCATGGTGGTGGTCTGGGACATCGAGGAGTCCCCGCTGATCACGTGCAGCCGCCGGTACAGGTCGGCATCGGCGTGGGGTTCGTCGCGGGTGTTGATGATCGGCCGGGACCGGGTGGTGGCCGAACTGGTGGCCTCCCACATGTGGTCGGCGCGTTGGGAGAAACAGTAGATCGCCCCGTCGCTGGTGGGCAGCACGTGTCCGGCGCCGGTGAGGATCTGGCGGGTGATGAGGAAGGGGATCAGCGCCTGCGCGGTGCGGGAGAAGTCGGACCGGCGGCGGATCAGGTAGTTCTCATGGCACCCGTAGGAGTTGCCGGCCGAGTCCAGGTTGTTCTTGAACAGGTGGATCGTGCCGTGGATACCGTCCTCGGCCATCCGTTCCTGGGCGTCCAGGGCCAGGTCCACCATGATGCGCTCCCCGGCCTTGTCCTGGATGAGAAGTTGGCGGATGTCGTCGCACTCGGCGGTGGCGTACTCCGGGTGGGACCCCACATCGAGGTACAGCCTGGCGCCGTTGCCCAGGAACACGTTCGAGGAGCGTCCCCACGCGACGACCTTGCGGAACAGGTACCGGGCGAGTTCCTCGGCCGAGGGGGTCCGTCCGGAGGTGGTCGCGCTGGTGATCCCGAACTCCGTCTCCAGGCCGAAGATCCGCTCGATCATTCGTTCAGCAGCGATTCCAGTTGCGCCGGGCGCAGTCGGCGGAACGCGCGGCGATGCCGGTCACGTTCCAGCACGGCCGCCTCCAACTCGGTGGCCGGGATCCGCCGCGGCTTTCCCTCCTCCTCACCGCGGGCGGCGGGGCTGCCCAGCGTTCCGACGGCGAGCCGCAGCGCCTCGGGCAGCTCCAGTCCCTCGCGCCACTCCTGTGCCACCAAGGTGCCCAGTTGGTCGGCCGCCCCGCCCATCACCACGAAGCCGCTCTCGTCGCTGACCGAGCCGTCGTAGGACAGCCGGTAGATCTGGTCGGAGTTCTGGTCCGGTCCCACCTCGGCGACGGCGAGCTCCACCTCCAGGGGCTTGGACTCGGTGGTGAACACCGCGCCCAGGGTCTGGGCGTAGGCGTTGGCCAGTCCGCGGGCGTTCACGTCGGCGCGGTCGTAGGAGTAGCCGCGCAGGTCGGCGTACCGGATCCCGGCCACCCGCAGGTTCTCGAACTCGTTGTACTTGCCGACGGCGGCGAAGGCGATCCGGTCGTAGATCTCGGAGATCTTGTGCAGCGCCCGGGAGGGGTTCTCGGTGACGAACGCGATCCCGCCGGTGTATCCGATCACCACCACCGATCGTCCCCGGGCGATGCCCTTGCGGGCGAAGTCCGCCCGGTCCTTCATCAGTTGTTCGGGCGAGACGTAGTACGGCTGGTTCACGCCTGCTCACCTTCCCCTTCCGCCGTCTCGGCCAGGTCGCGGTTGATCTGTTCGGCGTGGCCGCGCAACTCCGCGTCGGGCACCCGCGTGAAGCCCTCCTCGTCCACCCGCGCCACGATCGGGTAGATGCGGCGCAGCAGGTCCACTCCGGCAGTCGCCGAGTCGTCGTCGGCGGCGTCCATCAGCGCGTGCAGCGCGGTCCGGGCCGCGGCGTCGGCGTCCAGGTCCGGGCGCCAGAGTTTCTTCAGCGAACTGCGGGCGTACACCCCTCCGGAGCCGACGGCGTGGTACTCCCGTTCCTCGTACCGGCCGCCGACGACGTCGTAGGAGAAGATCCGCCCGGTCGCGCTGGTGTGGTCGTAGCCGCCGAAGAGCGGGATGGCCGCCAGGCCCTGCAGGGCCAGGGGCAGGTTGCCGCGCACCATGGTGGCCAGCCGGTTGGCCTTACCCTCCAGGGACAGCAGGGTTCCGTCGATCTTCTCGAAGTGCTCCAGTTCGAGTTGGAACAGCCGCACCAGTTCCATCGCGAGCCCGGCAGTACCGGCGATCCCGATCGCGGAGAACGCGTCGGCGGAGAAGACCTTCTCCATCCTGCGGTGGGAGATCTGCGATCCCATCGTGGCGCGCCGGTCTCCGGCCATGATCATGCCGCCGGGGTAGGTCAGGGCGACGATCGTGGTGGCGTGCGGGGCGGGCAGCGACGCCGGGTCCACCTCGTGCAGGCCGTGGCGATGCCCGGGGAGCAGTTCCGGTGCGACGTGGCCGAGGAACTCGGTGAACGAGGCGCTGCCCAGCCGGGTGTAGGCGGCGGGGAATCCGTCACGAACGTTGTTCACTGGCCACCCTTCTGCACGAATCCACGGACGAAACTCTCCGCGTTGGTCTCCAGCACGTCGTCGATCTCATCGAGGAGGGCATCGACCTCGGTGTCCTGGGCCCGGGCGGCGCCACCGGTGGGGACCGGCGCCGGCGCCTCGTCCTCGGGCGGATCGGAGGGGCGCTTCTGTTCGAACTGGCGTGCCACCGTGACCTCCTCGGGTGTTCGCGGTGCGGGTATCTACCAATCCCGATCCTACGGCGTTGCCGGCGCCGGGGCTCAGCCGGATCGCGTCAGATGTTCCAGCAGGTCCGCGGCGTCCGGGTTCCGGTCCAGCAGGTCGCGGGTGTGCTCGGCGGTACCGCGGTGGGGGTCGGCGGTGGGGACCCGGATGAGGTTGGTCCGGTGCGGCACATCGAAGATGACCGCGTCCCAACTGGCAGCACTGACCTGCGGGCCGTACCGCCGGATCGCCTCCCCGCGGAAGTAGGCGCGGGTGTCTGCCGGCGGGGTGGTGACCGCGGCTTCGACCTCCTTGCGGTCCACCAGGGTGTCCACCGCACCGGCGGCCGCCAGCCGGGCGTAGATGCCCTTCTCCGGGCGCAGGTCGGACCATTGCAGGTCCATCGCCGCCAACCGGTGATCGTCCCATTCGATGCCGTGGCGGCGGCGCATGCCCTCCAGCAGCCGGAGCTTGGCCACCCACTCCACCTCGCGGGTGCACTGGGACGGGTCGGTGGCCAGGCGGTCCAGGACCGCGCCCCACCGGGTCAGCACATCTGCCGTCTCCGTGTCGGGACCCCCGCCGTGGTCCTCCAGGGCCTGCCCGATCACCTCCAGGTAGACCTGTTGGATCTGCACCGCGGTCATCCGCCGCCCGTCCTCCAGGTCCAGTTCGGTGCTCAGGTCCAGGTCCCGGCTCACGATCTGGGTGGCCCCGACCGGGTCGGCCAGTCGCAGCGCGGACAGTTCCAGGGGCACCTGCCCGGTCTCCAGCAGCCACAGCACCAGCGCGGTGGTGCCCAGTTTCAGGTAGTTGGGCACGTGCATGAGGTTGGCGTCCCCGATGATCAGGTGCAGCCGCCGGTACCGATCGGGGTCGGCGTGGGGTTCGTCGCGGGTGTTGATGATGGGCCGGCGCAACGTGGTCTCCAGGCCCACCTCCGCCTCGATGAAGTCGGCACGTTGGGAGATCTGGAAACCGGGCTCCTGGCCGCGCTGTCCCAGTCCCACCCGTCCGGCTCCGGCGAAGATCTGCCGGGTGACCAGGAAGGGCGTCAGGTACTCCACGATGTCACCGAACGGGACGTCGCGGTCCACCAGGTAGTTCTCGTGGGTGCCGTAGCTGGCGCCCTTACCGTCGGTGTTGTTCTTGTACAGCCGCACGTTCGGCACCGCGGGGTTCTGCGCGAGCAGCCTGGTGGCCCGTACGGCGATCTCGTCCCCGGCCAGGTCCCAGACCAGCGCCGCGCGGGGGCTGGTGGTCTCCGGGCCGGAGTACTCGGGATGGGCGTGGTCCACGTAGAACCGGGCGCCGTTGGGCAGCACCGCGTTGGCCACCACCTGCTGCTCCGGTTCGGGCAGTTCCCGGCGTTGCTCGCTCACCTGGGGCCATGGTCGGTCCCCGTCCGCCGGCGCAGCCACCTCGCCGTCACCGGCCTGCGGGTAGGCCGGGGCGTCGGTCAGTTGGGAGGGGTGGGCGGCCGCGCGGTCCAGCCGCCACCCGCGGGCATCGTTGAGCGGGTCCTCGTCGCCGTAGTCCCATCGCGGGGCGGTGCCCTCGGGCAGGGCGTGGCGGGCGTAGGCGGTCACCACCAGGGCCGACATCAGCATCGGGTTCTCCCCCGGGGTCTCCCCGAGGATGCCGAACTCGGTCTCCAGGCCCATCACGCGTCGCACACTCACGGAGCCACTGTAAGCATCCGGC
>CALKWS010000276.1 GCA_938004115.1 uncultured Ruaniaceae bacterium | reverse complement strand
CGATCATCGGAAGTCCGAGTGTCTCGTTGCCGGGGAAGAACGGGGCCCCGGTGACCCACAGGCCGAGGGTGACCGCCGGGTTGATGTGCGCACCGCTGGAATAGGCGATGTATACCCCGGCGAGTACGGCCAGCCCCCAGCCGAAGTTGATCAGTAGCCAGCCGCCGCCGTTACCTTTCGTCTTCGGTAGCACCACGTTGGCCACCACGCCGCAGCCCAGCAAGGTCAACATGGCGGTGCCCATCAGTTCGGGCAAGAAGATCAGCGAGAAGTCCACGGTGACCACCTTCTCCATAGCGCTTCATTGAGTTTTGTTGCTTCGGTGTGCGCGGACGGGCTGGTCCCCGGGTCCCGGATCCCGGCGCCCGAGGAGGGACGCCGGGCCGGGAGCGATCGGCTCAGGCCCTGGGAATCATGCCGTGGGGGTCCAGTACGTACTTGGTGGCCGCCCCGGCGTCGAACTCGGCGTACCCGCGGGGAGCGTCGTTCAGGTCGATCGGTGTGGCGTTGACGGCCTTGGCGATCTGCACCTTGTCGTGCAGGATCGCCATCATCAGGCTCCGGTTGTACTTCATCACCGGGCATTGGCCGGTGGTGAAGGAGTGCGACTTGGCAAAGCCGAGCCCGAACCGCAACGACAGGGAGCCCTGCCGTGCTGCCTCGTCGGCGGCGCCGGGATCGCCGGTCACGTAGAGTCCCGGGATGCCCAGCGCTCCACCGGCGCGGGTGATCTCCATCAGGGAGTTGAGCACCGCGGCCGGTTGTTCCTCACCGGAGTCCGAGCCGTGTCCGCGTGCCTCGAATCCGACGGCGTCCACCCCGCAGTCAACTTCTGGAACGCCCAGGATATGCTCCACCTGGTCGGCGATGGGACCGGCGGAAACGTCCACCGTCTCGCAGCCGAAACTGCGTGCCTGCTCCAGGCGCTGGGGATTCAGGTCGCCGACGATCACCACCGCCGCACCGAGCAGGTGCGAGGCCGCGGCCGCGGCCAGCCCCACAGGTCCGGCGCCCGCGATGTACACGGTGGCACCTGGCCCCACTCCCGCGG
>CALKWS010000275.1 GCA_938004115.1 uncultured Ruaniaceae bacterium | reverse complement strand
ACCCGCACCCGGTGATGCCACCACGCCGGAGAACCTCGACGCGATCGCCGCCTGGTGCACCCCGCCGACCCACCTGGGACTGATCCTGATCCGCCGCGGAGGATACGCCGTCGGCCGGGCCGAAGGCCCCACCCTGGCCACCCACAAGACCGGCACCCGGTACGTGCAGGCCCGCACCGCGGCCGGCGGCTGGTCCCAGCAACGGTTCGCCCGCCGCCGGGGCAACCAGGCCGACGCGCTGGTGGGCACGGTGGTGGACCTGGCCGCCGCGCATCTGCTGCCACCGCCGGTCGGCACCGCCCCGCATCTGCCCGAGGCGATCGTGCTGGGCGGGGACCGGGCGCTGGCCGACCAGGTGCTGGCCGGCCAGGTGCTCCGCGAGTTGGCGTCGCTGCCGCGGCGGCTGTTCGCCGACCTACCCGAGCCCCGGTTCGCGGTGCTGCAGACCGCGCTGCAACGCGGGCGCAGCATCCCCGTACAGATCATCCCGGCCGTTAGGGTGGATCCGTGATTGTCTGCCTTCCCGCGAGATCCTCATGACCCGGCGCCGATGGGTGGCTGCGGCCGTGGTGTGCGGGGCGCTGCTCCTGGGCGGGTGCACCGACCCCTCCCCGGACCGTCCCGAGACCACCCAGACCGAGGCCGAGCCCGCCCCCACCGAGGAGGAGAGCGAACCCGAGGAGGACGTGGACCCCGAGTTCAACGACGCGGACGTGGCCGGCGCCGAGGAACTGCTCGCGCTGGACCGCACCAGCATCGAACTGCACGAGATCATCCAGTCCACCCCCGGAGTGGACCAGGACGTGCAGATGCTCGCGCTCAGCCTGCACACCACCCACTATGACCAGATCGGCACCCTGGAGCAGATGCTCACCGCCTGGGGCGTGCTCGACGACGACGATGCGCCCAGCGGGACCGGCGCCGCCACCGGTGGTGAGGATCAAGACGTGGTGGGGCCCTCCGAGATCGAGGAACTGCGCGAGGCCGAGGGGTCCGAGGCCGGCGAGTTGTACCTGGAGCACATGATCGCCCTGCACCGGCAGCGGTCCAC
>CALKWS010000274.1 GCA_938004115.1 uncultured Ruaniaceae bacterium | reverse complement strand
CACGTGGGCGGCACCGGCGTGCTGCGCCGGGGCGTGCCGGTGCGGGAGGTGGGCGGCCGGCTGGTCACCACCGTGTTCGACCTGCTCCTGGCCCAGTACGGCGTGCACCGCCCCGGCCTGCCCGGGCAGTGGCCGGCCGGTTACGAGGACGCCGCCGCCCCGGGCACGCCGGCCTGGGCCGCCGAGCACTCCGGGGTGCCGATCGAGGCGATCATCCGTATCGGCCGGGAGTTCGCCGACAACGCCCGCCGTTCCAAGGGCCGGTCGATGATCGTCATGGGAGCCGGGACCAACCATTACTTCCATTCCGACACCATCTACCGCGCGATGATCGCGCTGGTGACGATGACCGGCTGCCAGGGCGTCAACGGCGGCGGTTGGGCGCACTACGTGGGTCAGGAGAAGGTACGGCCGATCACCGGCTTCCAGCAGTACGCCTTCGCCCTGGACTGGCAACGCCCCACCCGGCACATGATCTCCACGGCGTTCTGGTACCTGGCCACCGAGCAGTGGCGGTATGACGGGTTGCCCGCCGAAACCCTTGCCTCCCCGCTTAGCACCGGCACGTTCGCCGACCTGACCACCGCCGACACCCTGGTGGAGTCGACCAGACGCGGCTGGATGCCCGGATTCCCCACGTTCAACCGCAACCCGCTGGATCTGTCCGATGAAGCCGCGGCCGCGGGCAAGGACGTGAAGGACTACGTCGTGGAGGAACTGCAGGAAGGCCGGTTGCAGTTCGCCGTGGAGGACCCGGGCGCGCCGGAGAACTTCCCCCGGGTGCTGACGGTGTGGCGCTCCAACATCCTCGGCTCCTCCGCCAAGGGCAACGAGTACTTCCTCAAGCACCTGCTCGGCACCGAATCGGCACTGCGCGCCGAGCCCGCCCCTCCCGAACGCCGCCCGCGCCGGATGCGGTGGCGGGAGGAGGCCGCCGAGGGCAAGGTGGACCTGCTCACCACGATCGACTTCCGGATGACGTCCACCACGCTGTACTCCGACATCGTGCTGCCGGCGGCCACGTGGTATGAGAAGTACGACATCTCCACCACGGACATGCACCCGTTCGTGAACTCCTTCAACCCGGCGATCAGCCCGCCGTGGCAGACCCGCACCGACTTCGCGATCTTCCAGGACCTGGCCGCCAAGGTGTCCGAGTTCGCCGTGGACCACCTCGGCACACGCCAGGACCTGCTGGCCGCGCCGCTGAACCACGACACCCCCGACGCGATGGCCAACCCGCACGGCGCGGTGGCGCCGCTGGAGCAGACCCCGCTGGTACCGGGGGTCACGATGCCGAAACTGATCCCGATCGAACGGGACTATCCTGCGACCCTGGCGAAGTTCAACGCGCTGGGCCCGTTGACGGACTCCGCCGGGATGGGAACCAAGGGCGTGCAGTTCATGCCCGACCAGGAGGTGGCCGAACTCGCCGCCCGCAACGGTCGCGTGATCGCCGGGATCGCCCGGGGGCGCCCGTCCCTGGATCGGGACACCAAGGCCGCGGAGGCCATCCTGGCGCTGTCCGGCACCACCAACGGCCGCCTGGCCACCCAGGGCTTCGAGCACCAGGAACAACGCACCGGCACCCGCCTGGCGGACCTGGCCGCCGAGTCCGAATCGGTGCGGGTGACCTTCACCGACACCCAGACCCGCCCCACCCCGGTGATCACCTCCCCCGAGTGGTCGGGCTCGGAGACCGGCGGGCGCCGGTACACCGCCTTCGCGATCAACGTCGAACGGCTCAAACCGTGGCACACCCTGACCGGGCGGATGCACTACTACCTGGACCACGACTGGATGAGCGAGATGGGCGAGGGGCTGCCCGTCTACCGGCCGCCGCTGGACATGCACCGCCTGTTCGGCGACGCCGTCCCCGGGGACACCTCACCCACGGGCGACCCCGCTGCCGCCGGGCACGCCGAGGTCGCGGTGCGCTACCTCACCCCGCACTCCAAGTGGTCGATCCACTCCGAGTACCAGGACAACCTGTTCATGCTGTCGCTGTCCCGGGGCGGGTCGAACATCTGGATGTCCCCCAGGGACGCGGCCAAGATCAACGTCCGGGACAACGAGTGGATCGAGGCGTACAACCGCAACGGCGTGGTGGTGGCCCGGGCCGTGGTCTCCCACCGCATGCCCGAGGGCACGGTATTCATGCACCACGCCACCGAACGGGTGGTGGACGTGCCCCGCACCGAGACGTCCGGGCAACGCGGGGGGATCCACAACTCCCTGACCAGGGTGCTGATGAAACCCAGTCACCTCATCGGCGGGTACGCCCAACTCGCGTACGCGTTCAACTACATCGGCCCCACCGGCAACCAGCGCGATGAGGTCACCGTCATCCGCCGCCGCAGCCAGGAGGTCGAGTACTGATGGGCGGGCGAGGCACGCCGCAGCGAGGAACGAGCCAAGGGAAGGTGTGACGAGATGAAGGTCATGGCGCAGATGTCGATGGTGATGAACCTCGACAAGTGCATCGGGTGTCACACCTGTTCGGTCACGTGCAAGCAGGCGTGGACCAACCGCACCGGCACCGAGTACGTGTGGTTCAACAACGTCGAGACCCGCCCGGGCCTGGGCTATCCGCGTACCTATGAGGACCAGGACGTCTGGCAGGGCGGGTGGACCCTGAACCGGCGGGGGAAACTCAAGCTCAAGTCCGGTGGCCGGGCGAAGAAACTCGCCACCATCTTCTCCAACCCGAAGATGCCCACCATCTACGACTACTACGAGCCGTGGACGTATGAGTACGACATGCTGCTGTCCGCGCCCGCGGACTCCAAGCACACCCCGGTGGCCCGGCCCAAGTCGTTGCTGACCGGCCAGGACATGAACATCGAGTGGTCGGCCAACTGGGACGACATGCTCGGCGGGTCCACCGAGACGATGGCCGACGACCCGGTGCTGAAGAAGATGAACACCCAGGTGAAGGCCGAGTTCGAAGAGACGTTCATGTTCTACCTGCCGCGGATCTGCGAGCACTGCCTGAACCCCTCCTGCGTGGCGGCGTGCCCCTCGGGGGCGATGTACAAACGCACCGAGGACGGCGTGGTGCTGGTGGACCAGGACCAGTGCCGCGGGTGGCGGATGTGCGTGACCGGCTGCCCCTACAAGAAGGTCTACTTCAACCACCAGACCGGCAAGGCGGAGAAGTGCACGATGTGCTACCCGCGCATCGAGGCCGGCCTGCCCACGGTGTGCGCCGAGACCTGCGTGGGCCGGCTGCGTTACATCGGCCTGGTCCTCTACGACGCCGACAAGGTGGGCGAGGCCGCCGCCACCCCCGACGAGCATGACCTGCTGGACGCCCAGCGGGGTGTGTTCCTGGACCCGTTCGACCCCGAGGTGATCGAGGCCGCCCGGGCCGAGGGCATCCCGGCGGACTGGATCGAGGCCGCGCAGAACTCCCCGATCTGGAAACTCATCACCGACTACGAGGTGGCCCTCCCGCTGCACCCGGAGTACCGCACGCTGCCGATGGTCTGGTACATCCCGCCGCTGAGCCCGGTGGTCGATGTGGTCACCGCCTCCGGCAACGACGGCGAGGACGCCAAGACCCTGCTCACCGCCCTCTCCACGATGCGCATCCCGCTGGAGTACCTCGCCGAACTCTTCACCGCCGGTGACCCCGCTCCGGTGGAGCGGGTGCTGCGCCGGCTGGCCGCGATGCGCTCCTACATGCGCGACATCAACCTCGGGCAGGACCCCCAGGAGGAGATCGCGGCCGCGGTGGGCATGACCGGCGCGGAGATCGAGGAGATGTACCACCTGCTGGCCATCGCCAAGTACGAGGACCGTTACGTCATCCCGGCCACGCACGCCGAGATCGCCGCCGAACTGGAGGACATGGCGTGCTCCCTGGATGTGCACGGCGGACCGGGGATGGGTGGGATGGGTCCGTTCGGCACCGGGTCGGGCGGGGAGGTACCGGCCTCGGTGGAGAACTTCCATGCGCTGAAAGACCGGCAAACGTCCCCCTACACCCCCAGCACCCCGGGCCGCACGAACCTGCTGAACTGGGACGGCCGCGGCTCCAGCGGGCTGTTCCCCCCGGCGGCCGATGAGCGCGACGACGAGACCAGCGGCAAAGCGGGCACCGTCACCGTCGATGCGGCACCGGCCGAGGGCGGGGTGTTCAGCGACGACATCGACGACAACCCCGCGGTGAGCAAGGTGGACCCGTACCCGGCCGGGGATCCCGGCCCGGAAGCCGGCGGCACCACGCGCACCGGGGACCACTCCCCCGGCAACGAACCACCGGTGCGAGATGAGGACCGATGAGCGGATTCATCCGGGCACCCGCACTCGCCCCGCTGGAACCGGTGCGGATGAGCGCCGAGGACCGCGCGCTGGCGCATATGGCGGCCTCGGTGCTGCTGGACTACCCCGAGACCGAGCGCACCGCGTCCTACCCGCTGATCCGCGAAGCGGTGGCCCAGGTGCGCCAGCCGGTGCGGCAACGGTTCTGGAACTTCCTCGACCATGCCGCCGACGTGGGACCACAGGCGCTGGCCGCGCACTACGTGGAGACCTTCGACCAGAAGCGCCGCTGCTCGATGTACCTGTCCTACTTCCTCACCGGCGACACCCGTAAACGCGGCGCGGCGCTGGTGCGGTTCATCGAGGCCTACCGCGCCGCCGGGTGGGAGATGGACCGGGCCGAGTTGCCGGACTTCCTGCCCGTGGTCCTGGAGTTCTCCGCCCGGGGCGACGCCCGGATCGCCGCCGGACTGCTGGGCAGTCACCGGGAGGGCATCGAGGTACTGCGCTCCGCGCTGACCTCCCTCGGCAGTCCCTACGCGCAGGTGGTCGAAGCGGTGTGCCTGACACTGCCACCGGTGACGGACAAGGTGCGCGACAAGTACCTGCAACTGATCACGGCCGGACCCCCCAGCGAGATGGTGGGGCTGAACGCCATGGGCCCCCTGGAGCCGTTCGCGCCGGGCGGGGCACACAGAGAGGTGTAGAGATGAACGTGAGCGCCGTGGAGATCCTGGCCTGGGTGATCTTCCCGTATGTGTCGATGGCGGTGTTCGTCGTCGGACTGTTCTGGCGGTACCGGTACGACAAGTTCGGCTGGACCACCCGCTCCTCGGAACTGTACGAGCACCGGATCCTGCGGCTGGGATCGCCGCTGTTCCACTTCGGCATCCTGTTCGTGGCCCTCGGCCATTTCATGGGGCTGCTCATTCCCAAGAGCTGGACCGAGGCGGTGGGTATCGGGCAGACGTTCTACCACTGGATCGCCACCTACCTGGGGGCCCTGGCCGGACTGGCCACGATCGTGGGATTGGCGATCCTGATCTACCGGCGGCGCAAGATCGGGCCGGTGTTCCTGGCGACCACCCGGATGGACAAGTTCATGTACGTGGTGCTGGCCGCCCCGATCGTGCTGGGCATGTGGGCCACCGTGCAGAACCAGATCCTCGCCGGCGGGCACGGGTATGACTACCGCGAGACGATCTCGCCGTGGTTGCGTTCGCTGTTCTACTTCCAACCCCAGCCCGAACTCATGGTGGAGGTGCCCTACCAGTTCAAACTGCACGTCGTGGCGGCCTTCCTGCTGTTCCTCGTCTGGCCCTTCACCCGGCTGGTGCACGCCTTCTCCGCGCCGGTGCAGTACTCCACCCGCCCCTACATCGTGTACCGCTCGCGGGAATCGGCGCAGGGCACCCGGGCACCCAAACGCGGCTGGGAGCCGGTCGGCACCCCCCTGGGCGCCCCGCAGAGCCGGAGGCGGCGCCAGCAGCATCGCTGAGGAACGACGCGGGCACCCAACGGTGGGACTCGCGGCCTCACGGCATCCGCACCAGCAGCATCACCACGTTGAGGATCGCGATCGCCATGGCCCCGTGGAAGGGGCGCCGGCCGCCGCTGACCACCGCGGCGGTGCCCACCGCCCCGGCGAGGATCAGCACCGCCCACGCCCAGGCAGGCACCGGCCCCTCGGGGCCCAGCACGCTCACGGCGGTCCCGGCCGCGAAGGCCGCCACCGCCAGGCCCCCGGCTGCCCGCGCGCCGAGCCGGTGCCCCACCCCCCGTACCCCGGTCGCGGCGTCGTCGGCCAGGTCGGGGACCACGTTCACCAGGTGCGCGCCCACGCCCAGCAGGGCGCCCACGGCCAGCATCCACGCCGGGGGCCAGGCCGGGGGCTGTAGCGCCAGCCAGGGCACCGCCGGCAACGCCGCGAACGCCAGCGCATAGGGCACCCAGGACCACAACGTGGACTTCACCCCCGCGTTGTACGCCAGCCCGGAGGCGACCAGCAGCAGATGGGCCGACCCCGCCGCTGTGCCCAGCATCCCGGACAGCACCAGGCACACCAGACCAGCTGCGGCCAGCGCCACGATGAGCGTCCGCCGGCGCAGCGCACCGGTGACCAACGGCTTGTCCACCCGGTGCACGGCCCGGTCGCGTCGTTCGTCGAGCAGATCGTTGGACCACCCGATCACCAACTGACCGCTGGCCACCGTCAGGGCGATGAACACCGCCGCGCCCGGCCGGTGACCGGCCCCCACGGCCAGCAGCCCCGCCAGCAGCGTGACCACCAGGGTGGGCGCCGGATGGGAGGCCCGCAACAATGCGGTGAAGGTGCGCACCAGTGGAGACTAACGCCGGTGCCCGTACAACACGCGCGCGGCCTGGACGATCCGTACCCTCGGTGCATGACCCAGGTGCTCGCCGTCGCGCCGGTGCTGCCCGCGTACCGCTACGCCCAGGCCGAGCTCACCGAGGCGCTGGTG
>CALKWS010000273.1 GCA_938004115.1 uncultured Ruaniaceae bacterium | reverse complement strand
CTTCTCCTGGCCGGGGGCACCAATACGCATCAACTTCACAACACATCAACTCCTCGGATACGGCGGGCGAACAGGTACTGGACAGCCTGGCCTAGACCTCGGCCGGTTGCCCCGGTGCCCAGGCCAGGTCCGCCTCGAACGGGTACATGGACCGGCGGCGGGTGTAGTGGAACGTGGACAGGTCCGCACTGGTCACGCCTGGGGTGGCCACGTAGACCATCTCCGCCGCGATCGGCTCGAACGCTGCGCGCGGGGAGTTCACGCCCTTGGCGATGATGATGCGCTGCTCGGTCGGCTCCAGCCCCACGGCGCGCAACTGCTGCAGGCTCACCGTGCCCTGGGGACGGGAGGTGAGTAGCACATCGTGACCATCGTCGGTGCGCACCAGCGCGCTGGTACCGGTGTCGAAGAACCGGAACCCGCCGTGGGTGGCGCCCGGATCCTCCCATTTCCCGTCGGTGAGCACCCGCACCCGGCCGCGAACGCTGACCGGCTCGCCGTGCAGGGCGTCGGTCTTCCCCCCGACGGCCAGCGACACCTCGGCACCCACGCCGGCGCCCACGCACGCCTGCACCGATTCGGGATCGCACAAGGAGATGAACACCTCCCGCACCCCCAGGCGCTGGGCCGCCGCGAGCAGATGGGTGGAGTCGGCCGGGCTGCCTGCGCCGACGTTGTCCCCGGTGTCGAGGAGCACGACGGGGAAGCGCTCGGCCGCCGCGGCGTGCCGCAAGGCCTCCTCGACGCCGGCCGCATCCCCCAGGAACTCCTCGCGCATCTCCCAGGTGTGTTGCGCCAAGGATGCGGCGATCCGGCTCGCCTGGGTTGCGTCGTCGTCCGTGATGACCACGATGCTCATGCCCATCTCCGCCACGTCGGCGTAGGGGTAGCCCTCCACCACGCTGATGGATAGCACCCCCGGTTCCTGCTCCGCCTCGCGAGCGATGCGCAGCAGATCGCGCATCGGGAAGTCATCGGTGCCCTGCCGCAGGATATTGATCGCCACCGGGATCATCTCCAGCGCGGTGGTGGGCCGCACCCGGCCCGCGATCGCGTCGCGGATGAGTTCGCCGGCCCTGAGCGCCTGCGCGCGGGCATCCACATGCGGATTGGTCTGGTAGACCGTCATCACATCGGCGTTGGCGACCATCTGGGCGGAGATGTTGGCGTGCATGTCCAACGTCACGCCGATCGGGGTATCCGGACCGACCACCTCCCGCACGCGGCGCAGGATCTCCCCGTCGGCGTCCGGGAACTCCTCGGCGACCGCAGCCCCGTGCAACGCCAGCAGGACCCCGTCCCAGGGTCCCTGGTCCTGCAGCATCTGCAGCATCCGGCCCACCAGGTGCTCGAAGGCCTCGGTGGTGATGGTGCCCATCGGGGTGATCTTGCTGGATACCAGCGGGACCACGTCCACCTGGGGATCGGACTCCCCGAGTGCCAGGAAGCCGCTGAGCGTGGCCTGCGCGGTGGCGTACTGCCGGACGAGGTCGGAACCCTCCAGGATCCCGGCGCGCTGCCATTGCGCCAGATCCGCCGGCACCACGGAAAACGTATTGGCCTCGTGCATCAGGCCAGCCGTCGCGATTCGCATCGCCCCTCCATCGGGTTTCTTTAGTCAGAATGGGCAGTTCATACAATGGATCTGACGTGCAACCTACTGACACCCTCGGCGGTGGGTCAACCGTCCGTGGGCGGCTGCGTCGGTTGGCCGTCAGGCCGGCAGGTAGGCGACGACGTCGACCTCGAACTTCAGGGAACTGATGCCACCGGAGGTGGTGGTGCGGGCGGGCAGGGGCTCGGTGAAGTACTGCCCGTACAGCCGGTTGTACTCATCGCGGTAGGAGATGTCGCCCAGGTAGGCGCGCACCTGGACCACGTCGTCCATCGAGGCGCCCGCCGCGGCCAGGATCCGCTTCACGTTGGACATGGAGCGATCCATCTCCCCGGCGAAGTCGTCCTCGATGTAGGTGCCGGTGTCATCGACCGAGGCCTGGCCCGAGACGAAGATGAAATCACCCGCGCGGATCGCGGGGGAGAACGGCAGATGGCTGACGGGGACGTTGCCGGTGATGGCGGTGCGAGGCATGGGTCTCCAGGGGTAGGTTCGGTCGGATCCGCCGGGTGACGGGTGGGCGCCATGGTAGAGGCAATCCACTGATTAGACTATGTTGTTCATACAGTGGAACGCTGGTGTGAAGGTCCGTCGCCAGCGCGCGGTCCGGGGGAATCGCGCGGTGCACGCGGTGCTGGTGTCGTACATTCAACGAGACCCACGAGCGCCCACGCGCTCAGGCCAGTGTCGACCAGGGGAGATGAGGAATGACAACGAAGACGTCGCAGATCGCAGATGCGCAACCCAGTGCCTACCCGATCCGGGCGGTGGACCGGGTGTGCGACATCCTCGACACGCTCGCCAACGCGAGCGAGCCGGTTTCGCTGCCCGAGGTCGCCGCGGCCACCGAACTTCCGAAGAGTTCGGCGTTCCGCTACCTGACCGCCCTCGAGGCGCGCCATTACGTGGAGCGCACCCCGGACGGGGGTGCCTACCGGCTGGGGCTGGCCTTCCGCGCCCAGGACACCCGCGGCGTGGAACAACTCAGCGAGGTCGCCACCCCGGTGCTCGGCCAACTGCGGGACCGGCTCCAGGAAACGACGAACCTCGGCGTGCTGGACGGCGCCAAGGTGGTGCATACGGTGGTGGCCGAATCCCCGCACATGATGCGGTTGGCCGCGCGCGTGGGCGAACGCGGCCTGGTGCACGCGACGGCACTGGGCAAGGCGATCTGTGCCCATCTGCCCGAGGACCGGGTCCGGTCGATCCTGAAGATCAGCGGCATGCCCGAGTACACGCCATCCACGGTGACCACGCCGGAGGCCTACCTGCAGGAACTGGGCCGCGTGCGCGACCAGGGCTGGGCGGTGGACGATGAGGAGAACCAGATCGCCGGCAGGTGCATCGCCGTGGCGATCCCGGACATCTCCTTCTCGGCCGCGATCAGCGTCAGCGCCCCGGTGGACCGGATGCCCGCCGACGACGTGAGCCGGGTTGCCAAGGACCTGCAGCGTGCGGCGAAGGCGATCGCGCGCAAGGTCGCCGGTTGACGCGTCCGCTCGCCCGCTGAGCCGCCGAACTCGACCCGTCCGACTTCCACCCACGAAACTCGATCACCTTCGGAGGTCCCAGTGCCCGCTCCCGGCCGTCGCCGGATCGGAATCGTTGGTTTCTGGCACGAGACCAACACCTTCTCCGCCGCCCCCACCACCATCGACCAGTTCCGCGACTTCGAACTCGCCACCGGCAGCGACTTGGCCGAGCACAACCTCGATGTGGGGTCGGTGATCGGCGGGTTCCTGGATGCCGCCGAGTTCGACCTGGTCCCGGTCTTCTCCGCCGGCGCCTGGCCCTCGGGGCCGATCGAGGAGCAGACCATGGCCGAGCTCTTCGACCGTGCCCACGGTGAACTGGCTCGCGCCGGCGCCCTGGACGGGGTGCTGCTGAACCTCCACGGGGCGATGGTGGCCGAAGGGTACGACGACGCCGAGGTCACCGCCGTGCAGACCGTCCGCGACGTGGTCGGCGACCTGCCCATCGCCGGGGTGCTGGATCTGCACGCGAACCCGTCCCCGGCCCTGATCGACTCGGTGGACGCCCTGGTCAGTTACGACACCTATCCGCATGTGGACATGCGCGAACGCGGGCGGGAGGCCGCCGGCCTGCTCGGTACCGTGCTGTCCGGCACCTCGCTGCGCACGCAGATCCGCAAGGTTCCGCTGCTCGTCGCGCCCATCGCGCAGGCCACCGACCACGACCCGATGCGAGCACTACAGCGCCGCGCCAACACCCGCGCCCAGCAGGCCGGATTGCATCGGGTGTGCGTCGTGGGCGGATTCGCCTACTCCGACGTCACCCGGGCGGGGATGAGCGTGCTGGCGATCCACGACGACGAGCACGCTGCCGCGGCCGCCGAGGTACTGCAGAAGACGATCGCGGACATCGAGGCCCACGCCGCCGATTTCGTGGTCGCCCGGGACGATCCGGCGACCGCGGTGCGGCGCGCTGCGGCCTCGACCCGCTCACCCGTGATCCTCGTCGACGTGGCCGACAACGTGGGCGGCGGGACCCCCGGTGATGGCACCGCACTACTCACCGAACTCCTGCGCGCCGGTATGCGCGGCGCAGTGGTCCCTATCGTCGACCCGCAGGTGGCCCGGCTGGCCGAGGAACTCGGGGAGGGCGCCCAGATCGAGACTCTCGTGGGCGGCAAGACCGACGACCGGCACGGGCCACCGGTGCCGATCCGCGGACGCGTCCTGCGCGTGACCGACGGGAGGTACCGCACCAGCGGGCCGTGGATGACCGGCAGGGAGTTCTCCATGGGCACCACCGCGGTCATCGAGGCCGAGGGCATCCAGATCCTGGTCATGGCAGATCGGACCCCGGCGTTCCACGCCGAGCAGTTCACCAGCCAGGGCATCGACCCGGCGCGGGCGCGCGCGATCGTGGTCAAGGGCGCGATCGCCTGGCGCGGTGCGCTGGGGGACATTGCCGGAGAGGTGATCGAGGTCGCGGGCCCGGGGATCACTCCGGTGGACGTGCACGACCTGCCCCGGTCCACCACGCCGGTGCCTTTCTGACCGGCACCGCATCGCTCTGACCGGCACCGCATCGCCACCCGGCCCGGATGAGCCACGGCGGCCGAACCGCAGCGGCCACCGGCGAGCGTGCCCGGCGCAGCCCCTAGCCATCCCGCGTCCATCGAGGCCTCCGGGCGCCCGTGCCACGGCCATGTATCCGCCGCGGAGGGGCGATGTGGCTACTCACAGGAGTCGGGACGGGAAATGAGCGCCCGAGCCGTATTGACCATCGGCCAATGGAACTCTACAGTTCAGGTACTGAAACCTACGTTCCGGCTTTCAGAACGCCGGAGTTCGTGTCGAACGGAAAGTTAGAGCGTCTTGGCTAATACAGGAACCGCGGCTGCTACAGCCAGTTCAACTACCCCCATCTCGTCATGGCCCAAGTCGGCGCAGGCCTGGGAGCGGACGAAGAACTCCCTCCCGGGCGGGGTGTCCACCGGCCTGCGGGCCGCTATGCCCCCGCACCCGCTGTTCTTCCAGGGCGGCCAGGGCCCCCGGCTCACCGACCTGGACGGCCACAGCTACCTCGATTACGTCCTCGGCTGGGGTCCGGTGATCCTCGGTCACGGCCATCCCGGCCTGACCGAGGCGGTCGCGGCGCAACTGCCCCATGGGGCGACCTACGGCGCCGGCCACCTGTTGGAGGCCGAGGCGGCCGAGATGGTGATCGAGCGGGTCCCCGGTGCCGAGCGGGTGCTGTGGAGCAATACCGGCTCCGAGGCGGCCCAGATCGCCCTCCGGCTGGCCCGCGGGACCACCGGGCGGCATCGCTTCGTGAAGTTCGGCGGCCACTACCACGGCTGGACCGACGCGATGCTGGTGGGCTACCGGCCCGGGCCCGACCAGGACATGGGCCGTGGCAGCGCGGGCCAGTCCGCCCGTGCGCTCGAGGATGTCGCGATCGCTCCCTGGGGGGACGTGCAAGCCGTCGCGGACCTGTTGCGGACCAAGGAGTTCGCCGCCGTCTTCTGCGAGCCCGTGCTGTGCAACTCCGGCGTGCTGGCCCCGCCGGAGGGATTCCTGGACGAACTGCGCCGCCTGTGCGATGAGACCGGGACCGTACTGGTCTTCGATGAGGTCATCACCGGTTTCCGGATGGGCCGGGGCGGGGCCGCCGAGCGGTACGGGGTGGAGCCTGACCTGGTGACGCTCGCCAAGGCGGTAGCCGGCGGATATCCGCTGGCCGCAGTCGCCGGGAAGGCCTCCATCCTGGACCGGACCACCAGCGGGATCGTGCACGCCGGGACCTACAACGGCAACCCGGTGGTGCTCGCCGCGGCCAAGGCGACCCTGGAGGCGCTGTCCGAACCCGGGGTCTATGAGACCTTCGAGCGGCACGGTGCCGCTCTGCGCGAGGGGTTCACCGCGGCGCTCGCGGCACACGGCGTGCCCGCTACGGTGCACCAGGTCGGCCCGGTGGCCCAGGTCATCATCGGAGTGGAGAACTCGGCCACGTTCGAGGACTTCATGGGCGCCGACCAGCAGTTCTACGACCGGTTCCTGGTGCAGATGCTGCGCCGCGGCGTCTTCGCCCTTCCCGGAGGGCGCTGGTACACCTCCACCGCACACACCGACGCCGACATCGCCCACACCGTGGCGGTGTTCGACGAATCGCTGCGGGCCACGCTGGCCGACGGCCCGCCGCCGACCCGGCGCTGAGGCGCAGCATGCCCCGCCGCCCCTCGGCGCGCCCGGCGGCTCCCGGGTGCACGATGTCGCGATTGACACCCACCTCGGCCATGCCATATCGTTACGTGAACTCAATGTTGCATCAAGCAGAACGGCGTCAGAGTGGATATACGGAACCTGCAACACGCTGGACGGTGTCTCGTCCAGGCAGGTCGAGGTGACGAAGATCCGGCGAGTCCCCCGTTTCACATAGGCGTGGAAAGCCTAGACATGGCACTTGGAGAAACACGATGAACAAGGCAGTTACCCCCCGCTCGCTCAACCGTCGCCACTTCCTGGCCGGCTCGAGCAGCCTGGCACTCCTCGGTCTGCTCGCCGCATGCGGCCGCGACTCCGGCTCGGCGCAGGAGAGCGGCGAACTCACCGGGGCGCTGAGCCTGCTGCTGGGCTCCCACATGACCCCCGTGGAGGACGCGGCCCGGACCCACACGGGCGACCTCGACATCGACCTGACCGTGGAACACGCCACCACCCCCGATCTGCGCAACGTGCTCACCAACGCCTTCATGGCCCGCCGCTCCCAGTGGGACACGGTGTTCCTCACCGCCGAGGTGGTCCAGGAGATGGCCGACCGGCAGTGGCTCGCCGACATCTCCGCGCTGATGGAGTCCTACACCCAGAGCGAGGGCTTCATGGAGCGCACCATGACCGCCGCCGTGTCCGACGGCCAGTACCTCGCGGTGCCGTGGAACGTGGGCGCCCCGATCATGCACTGGAACAAGAACCTTCTTGAGGAGGTGGGACTGGACCCCGAGGCGCCGACCGACTGGCACGCCCAGCAGGACTCCTGGGACACCTTCGTGGAGTACGCCAAGGAGTTGACTACCACGATCAACGGCCAACAGGTGTACGGGTTCACCGATGCCTGGGCGGACACCGCGGTCCTCAACACCTGGGGCTCGCTGCTGCAGATGCACGGCGGGACGTGGTTCGACGAGGACGGGCAGCCCGCCTTCAACTCCGACGCCGGCCGTGCGGCCACCGAGAAGTTGTACGACCTGCTGCACACCCACCAGGTGGTGGACCCTGCGGCCACCACCTACACCTGGGTGTTCGATGCCTCCCCGGCGTTCCTCAACGGCACCCGAGGCTTCTTCTTCACCTACCCGTTCATGGCCGGTGTGGCCAACGACCCCGAGGAGTCGGAGATCGCCGGCGCCAACGGGTACGCGCCGCAGCCGGCGGTGGAGACCAGCGCCTCGGTGGACGGATCGGAGTTCCTCGGCATCCCGGTCTTCTCGGAGAACCAGGCCGAGGCCGAACGGTTCCTGGAGTACGTGCTGAGCCCGGAGGTGCAGAAGCAGATCGCCCTGGCCGGATGGGCCACCCCGTCCACCGAGGCGAACCTGGACCCCGAGGTCCTCGAGCAGTACCCGGTCAACGAGGCCGTGGTGCAGTCCTACGAGTACCCCGTCGACTACGGCTTCAGCCCCGATTCGGCGATGTGGCGGGGCATCCTCGCGGACCAGATCCACGCCGTGCTCACCGATTCCACCAGCATCGACGCAGCACTGGATGACGCTGCCGCACAGATTGTGAGCGAACGCTCTTGACCCAGACAGCCCCGCCCCCGGCGCCGGCTGCTCGTGCGGCCAGGGCCGAACCGGAACATACCGCCGGTTCGGCCCTGCGCCGCGAGCGGATGACCGGACTCGCCCTCGTCGTCCCCGCCCTGCTGCTCGTGGCCGGCGTGTACCTGTACCCGATGGTCACCACGCTGGTCTATGCCTTCACCAGCATCGACATCGCCACCTACAGCGTCGAGTCGTTCGTCGGCCTGGACAACTTCACCCGGGTGATCGGCTCCGCCGCGTTCATGCCCACCCTGCTGCGGACCCTGTACTTCGGGTTCATGGTCGTGGTGGTGACCCTGGTGCCCGCGTTGTTCATCGCCATGGTGCTCAACCAACCCTTCCGCGGGCGAACCTTCGTGCGCATCGTGGTGTTGCTGCCCTGGGCGGTTCCTCCCGTGGTGGGCGGGGTGCTCTGGGGCCAGATGTTCCAGCCCGAGTTCGGCTTCATCAACAAGATCCTGGCCCTGGTGAACCTGCCCTCGGACACCATCTGGCTGGGCGACCCGGTGCTGGCGCTGCATTCCCTGGTGATCGCCGAGGCGTGGCGGTGGATCCCGTTCGCCACCCTGTTCCTGCTCGCCGGCCTGCAGACGATCCCCACCAGCACCCTCGAAGCGGCGCAGGTGGACGGCGCGGGTGCCTGGCAGCGGCTGCGGCACATCACCCTGCCGCAACTGATGCCCACCGTGCTGCCGGTGATGGTCTTCCTGTTCGTCTGGGCGATGAAGACCTTCGACGTGATCTTCGTGCTCACCCGTGGTGGGCCCGGGGGAGCGACCACCACCTTGAACTACCTGGTCTACCAGGAGGGCTTCGAGAACTTCCGCTTCGGCGCCGCCGCCGCGATCGCGTGGCTGCTCACCGCGATCACCGTGCTGGTGATCGCCGTGCTGGGTCTGGTCCGCAAGGCGCTGACCACCTCGAGGGGAGAATCATGAGAGCACGACGGCGCAAGCAGGTCGGTCTGTACGTGGCCGCCGTGGTGATCGTGGTGCTGATGGGCTTCCCGCTCTACGGCGTGCTGCTCACCAGCATCCAACCGGAGTCGGTGATCCGCTCGCCGCAGTTGAACCTGCTGCCCACCGACGTGGACCTCTCCCACTACGCCGCGCTGTTCAGCCCCGGGCACATCGTCCCGCTGATCCCGGCGATCGCGAACAGCATGATCGTGGCGCTGACCGCGGCGTTCCTCGGTGCGGCCCTGGCGGGTCCGGCGGCCTACGCGCTGTACCGCACCCGGGTGCCCGGGGGCCGCTTGATCATGGGAGCCCTGGCCGCGGTGTACGTGTTCCCCACGCTGCTGTTCATCATCCCGCTGTACATCATGTGGGTGAACCTGGGCCTGTTCGATACCCGCATCGGGCTGATCATCCCCTACACCGCGTTCGTGCTGCCGATCATGATCTTCATCATGGGCACGTTCGTGCGGTCGGTGCCGATGGAGGTGGAGGAAGCCGCCCGCCTCGACGGGGCCAGCACCATGCAGACGCTCACCCGCATCTACATGCCGCTGATGCGACCGGGAATCTTCGCGGTGCTCATCCTCGGCTTCATCCTGTCCTGGGTGGAGTTCACCACACCGCTGCTGTTCACCTCCCAACTGGACATCATGACCGTGGCCCTGGG
>CALKWS010000272.1 GCA_938004115.1 uncultured Ruaniaceae bacterium | reverse complement strand
GACGTGGCTCAGTTGGTAGAGCATCACCTTGCCAAGGTGAGGGTCGCGGGTTCGAGTCCCGTCGTCCGCTCGGTGGCCCGGCCCACGCCGGACTCGTCGGGTCCAAACTTGGTGGGTTGGCCGAGAGGCGAGGCAGCGGCCTGCAAAGCCGTATACACGGGTTCGAATCCCGTACCCACCTCACGGGCGATTGGCGCAGCGGTAGCGCGCTTCCCTGACACGGAAGAGGTCACTGGTTCGAACCCAGTATCGCCCACCAACGGTCTCCGCATACTCCCGCCGCGGATCACCGTTCGGTGTGCGCATTCTCCCACCCGCGTACGCCCTGCACAGGAGGATTCGTGCCGTCCACTACTCGCCGTCGGCCATCGGGTCGGATCCGCCCCGATGACGATGCCCCGCTGCTGCCGATCCTGGCGCGGCGCGTGCGCGAGGTGGAGGCCAAGGCGGCCAAGACGGGTCGCGTCGGTCCCACCAACCGCACCAAGTTCCAGGTCATCGCATGGTTGGTGCGTGAGGAGCGTGCCCGGATCAAAGCCGATCCGGATCTGTCCGGCGGCACCAGGAACGAGTTGCTCAAACGGCTCGACGGGGTGGCCACGATCCTGGCCCGCACCGCCGCCCAGGACACCAGTCTGCTGAGCCTGCTCGAGGAGGACGCCGTCCCCTCCCCCGCCGCCCAGCGGATGCGCAGGGACTGGTTGCTCGACTCCGGTAAGGCGCTCAGCGCCGACGAGATGGAGATCAAGGCGCCCAAGATCCCCGAACGTCAGATCGTCCCGGAGCAGGTCGCCCAGAAACAGGTGGTCCCGCCCTCGGTCAAGGCCAGGGTGCGGGCCAATCCGTTCCTCGCCCCGGACCTGCAGCGCCCGCGCGGTGAGTACCAGCCGAGTTACCTGGCCAACTGGGACCTGATGGACCCGCTGTACCGGGCCTTCGAACAGGGTTCCGGCGGTGGTGTGGCCACGATGGATCTGCCCCCGCTGCCGCGCTTCGACCGGTTCTCCCCCCGGGGGCTGGAGCTGATGCCGCACCAGATCCGGTTGCTGGAGGCGGTACGCCGGGGTCACCGCACCTTCCTGCTCGCCGATGAGCCCGGGCTGGGAAAGACGGCCCAGTCGGTGCTGGCGGCCTCCGTGGCGGGTGCCTACCCGATGCTGGCCGTGGTGCCCAACGTGGTGAAGATCAACTGGGCCCGGGAGGTGCAGCGCTGGACGCCGCAACGCCGGGTCACCGTGATCCAGGGCGACGGCGACGACGTGGACGCCTTCGCCGACGTGTTCGTGGTCAACTACACCGTGCTGGACCGTCACCTGTCCTGGTTGTCCAGGTTCGGGTTCCGCTCGATGGTGGTGGACGAGGCGCACTTCATCAAGAACCTCACCTCCCAGCGCTCCCAGCACGTGTTGAACCTGTCCCGGCAGATCCGGGAGCACACCCCCGGCGGCAAACCGTTGCTGATGGCGCTGACCGGAACGCCGTTGATCAACGACGTGGAGGACTTCAACGCCATCTGGCAGTTCCTCGGCTGGACCGACGGGAAGCGGCCGAACTCGGAGCTGATGCAGGCCTTGGAGTCCACCGGGCTCACCCCGGCCGACCGGGGGTTCTACCCGGCGGCGCGTGCGGCGGTGATCGACATGGGCATCGTGCGCCGCACCAAGTCCGAGGTCGCCCGCGACCTGCCGGAGAAGCGGGTGGCCGACCTGCCGGTGGAACTGGACGACGAGGTGGGTCGCTCGATCCGCGCAGCCGAGGCCGAGGTGGGACGCCGGCTGGCCCACCAGTACCGGCGGTTGGAAGCGGCGCAGGAGGTCTCCTACGTACCGCCCGGGCAGCTGGACATGGACCTGTTGCGCAAGGTGGCACTGGCCGAGTTGGAGTCCTCGCGGAACGCCAAGAGCGGTGACAACGTCTTCACCATGGTGCGCCGGATCGGGCAGGCGAAGGCGGCGCTGGCTGCGGACTACACGGCCCAGTTGGTGCGATCGGCGGGCAAGGTCGTCTTCTTCGCCAAGCACATCGACGTGATGGACACCGCCGAGGACATGCTCGCCGAGGCCGGGCTGCGGACCGTGTCGGTGCGGGGGGACCAGACCGGTAAGGCGCGGCAGGAGGCGATCGACGCCTTCCAGAACGATCCCGGGGTGTCGGTGGCGATCTGTTCGCTGACCGCCGCGGGCGTGGGGTTGAACCTGCACGCCGCCTCCAACGTGGTGCTGGCCGAGTTGTCCTGGACCGCGGCCGAGCAGGAACAGGCGATCGACCGGGTGCACCGGATCGGCCAGGACGAGTCGGTCACCGCCTGGCGGATCCTGGCCGCCCACACCATCGACACCAAGATCGCCGAGTTGATCGACACCAAGGCCTCCCTCGCGGCCCGTGCCCTGGACGGCTCGGACGTGGAGGTGGGCTCGACGGACTCGGTCCAGCTCGACGCGCTGATCCACCTCACCCGCAAGGCGCTGGAGGGCTGATCCGGGCCTGAGCCGCCCCCGGTGGGGAACCTTCCGGGGGTCGGGGCTCCTCCGGTGCCAGTCGTCGCCGAAGGGGCTGACTCGCCGGGATTGTCACCGACCTCACGGCCTCCCGCCGTGCAACATCGCCTCGGGGTGACATCCTTGAGCAATGCAGATATGGCCGGGGCGTCCCTACCCGCTGGGGGCGACCTTCGATGGATCAGGAACGAACTTCGCGCTGTTCTCCGGCGCCGCCGAGCGGGTGGAGTTGTGCCTGATCGACGACGACGACCATGAGACCCGGATCGACCTCACCGAGGTAGATGCGTTCGTATGGCACGCCTACCTTCCGGGCGTACGGCCCGGACAGCGGTACGGATACCGGGTGCACGGGCCCCACGAACCCGACGAGGGGCACCGGTGCAACCCCGCGAAGTTGCTGCTCGATCCGTACGCGCGCGCGATCGACGGCAACATCGACGGCGATGAGTCGCTGTTCTCCTACTACTTCGACGGCGGACCGGACGATTCGGACCTGAACACCGCCGACTCCCGGGCGCACACGATGACCTCGGTGGTGACCAACCCGTTCTTCGACTGGGGCCACGACCGCCCGCCGGACCATGACTACCACGACACCGTGATCTACGAGGCCCACGTGCGCGGGCTGACCCGCCTGCACCCGGAGGTCCCCGAGGAGATCCGCGGCACCTACGCCGCGATCGCCCATCCGACGGTGATCGACCACCTGGTGGACCTGGGCATCACCGCGATCGAGCTGATGCCCGTGCACCAGTTCGTCCAGGACCCCCACCTGCAGGCCCAGGGGCTGCGCAACTACTGGGGCTACAACACCATCGGCTTCTTCGCCCCGCACAACGACTACGCCGCCTACGGCACCCGCGGGGAACAGGTCCAGGAGTTCAAGACGATGGTCAAGGCGCTGCACGAGGCGGACATCGAGGTGATCCTGGACGTGGTGTACAACCACACCGCCGAGGGCAACCACCTGGGTCCCACGCTGTCCTTCCGCGGCATCGACAACGCCGAGTACTACCGCCTGGTCGACGACGACAAACGGCACTACTTCGACACCACCGGCACCGGCAACTCGCTGCTGATGCGCTCCCCGCACGTGTTGCAACTCATCATGGACTCGTTGCGGTACTGGGTGACCGAGATGCACGTGGACGGTTTCCGCTTCGACCTGGCCGCGACCCTGGCCCGGCAGTTCCACGAGGTGGACCGGCTGTCCTCCTTCTTCGACCTGGTCCATCAGGACCCGGTGGTCTCGCAGGCCAAACTGATCGCCGAGCCGTGGGACCTGGGCGAGGGCGGGTACCAGGTGGGGGGCTTCCCGCCGCTGTGGACCGAGTGGAACGGACGCTACCGGGACACCGTCCGGGACTTCTGGCGCGGTGAACCGGGCACGTTGGGCGAGTTCGCCAGCCGTCTCACCGGTTCCTCCGACCTGTACGAGCACACCGGGCGCACACCGATCGCCTCGATCAACTTCGTCACCGCCCACGACGGCTTCACGCTTCGCGACCTGGTCTCCTACAACCACAAGCACAACGAGGCCAACGGTGAGGACAACGCCGACGGCGAGGACCACAACCGGTCCTGGAACTGCGGTGTGGAGGGCCCCACGGACGATCCTGAGGTCAACGCCCTGCGGCTGCGGCAGCAGCGCAACTTCCTCACCACGCTGCTGTTGTCCCAGGGTGTGCCGATGCTCGCCCACGGCGATGAGATCAGCCGCACGCAGGGTGGTAACAACAACGTCTACGCCCAGGACAACGAGATCGCCTGGATGGACTGGGACACCGGCGAGGTCGAGCGCGGTCTGCTGGAGTACACCTCCCGACTGATCGCCATGCGGCGGAACCACCCGGTGCTCCGCCGCCGCCGGTTCTTCAACGGCTCCTATTCCAGCCCGAACGGGCTGCCCGCCTTACCCGACCTGGCCTGGTTCGCGCCCTCGGCCGAACCGATGGACCAGGAACTGTGGGAGGACCCCGAGCAACGGGCGGTGGCCGCCTTCTTCAACGGGGAGGCGATCGACTACCCGGACGACCAGGGCCGGCCGATCGTGGACGACTCCTTCCTGTTCCTGATCAACGCCGGTGCGCAGGACGTGACTTTCACGCTGCCCGGTGCCGACTACGGCGAGGAGTGGGTGACCACCGTGCACACCGACCCCGATGGCGAGATCGCCGACGTCCACGGCCCCGGATCCCGGGTCGAGGTTGGCTCCCGCTCCATCGTCGTGCTCTCCCGCCCACCGGCCGGCACCGGTGAGGCGGGCACCGGCACCGACACCGGCACGCCGGACTCGCCGGCGGATCCCGGAGGGGCCTGATGCCCGTGCCCGTGAACACCTACCGCCTCCAGCTCGGCCCGGACCTGACCTTCGCGGATGCGGCCGCGAAGGTGGAGTACCTGCACACCCTGGGCGTCACCGACCTGTACCTGTCCCCCATCCTCGCCGCCGCACCAGGCTCCACCCACGGGTACGACGTGGTCGACCACTCCCGGATCTCCGACGTGCTCGGCGGGCGTCCGGGGTTCGAGCACCTGGTGCAGGCCGCCCGGAGCCGTGACATGGGCATCGTCGTGGACGTCGTCCCGAATCACATGGCGGCGCCCACCCCGGCGAGTCTGAACTCGGCCCTGTGGTCCTTGCTGACCGATGGGCCCACTTCCCCCTACGCCCGGTGGTTCGACGTGGAGTGGGGCGAGGAGGACAAGGTGCTCATGCCCGTCCTGGGCCGCCGGCTGGGCGCGGCGATGGCCGACGGGGAACTGACCGTCAGCCACGTCGAGGAGCCCGAGCACGGACTGGACGGCACCAGCCCGGTGCTGTGCTACTACGACCATCGCTTCCCGATCCGGCCCGGCACGGAGAACCTCCCGCTGGCCGAGCTGCTGGACCGCCAGCACTACCGGTTGGCGTACTGGCGGGTGGCCGATGAGGAGCTCAACTACCGCCGGTTCTTCGACGTGGGCACCCTCGTGGCCGTCCGGGTGGAACGCGAGGACGTCTTCGACGCCACCCACGGGCTGCTGCTGGAACTGATGGACGAGGGACTGATCGACGGGCTGCGGATCGACCACCCCGACGGCCTGGCGGACCCGCGCGGGTACTTCCAGCGGTTGCACCAGCGCACCGGGGGCCGCTGGAGCGTGGCCGAGAAGATCCTGGAGCCCCACGAGACCCTGCCCGCCGACTGGCCGACCGCCGGGACCACCGGGTACGACGCCGCCTGGCGTATCGGCCAGCTGCTGATCGACCCCGGCGGAGCAGGACCGCTGGGCGGTCTGATGCACCAGCTGACCGGTGACAACGTCGGCGCCCTGCCGCAGATGATCCGCCAGGCCAAGCGCGAGATCCTCACCACCTCGCTACGAGCCGAGGTCGCCAGGTTGACCGGACTGATCTGGGAGATCTGCCACGACGACGTACGGCTACGCGATCACACCCGGCAGGCGATCAGCGACTGCCTGGTGGAACTGATCGTCGCCAGCGACAGGTACCGCGCCTACGTGATACCCGGTGAGCCGGCCCCGCCGGCCGCGGTGTCGGCCGTGACGCAGTGGGCCGAGGACGCCCGCACCGAACTCGACCCGGAACGCCTGGAGACCCTGGACGTGGTGGTGGACCTGGTGCTCGGCCGGGAGGTCGGCAGCGCCGGACGCCAGCACGAGACACGCCGCGGTGACGTCATCGTCAGGTTCCAGCAACTCTGCGGAGCCGCCACGGCCAAGGGCGTGGAGGACACCGCCTACTACCGCTGGACGCACCTGACCAGCCTGTGCGAGGTGGGCGGCGCACCCGCGACCTTCGCGGTAGGACCGGATGAACTGCACGCCTGGGCCGCCGCTACCCAACTGGCGCACCCGCGGACCATGACCGCCGGATCCACCCACGACAACAAGCGCGGCGAGGACGTGCGGGCGCGCATCGGCGTCCTGTCCGAGTTCGCCGCCGAGTGGGTCCATCACGTGCACGACCTGCGCCGGGTCACCGCCGAGGTGCGGCCCGACCTGCACGGCCGGACGGAGAACCTGCTCTGGCAGACCCTGGCGGGCACCTGGACCGATCAGGGCCCGATCAGCGCGGAACGGCTCGGGGCCTACCTGGTCAAGGCCGCCCGGGAGGCGAAGGACTGGACCACCTGGACCAGCCAGGACACCGACGCCGAACGGGATCTGGTGACATTCGCCGAACACCTGGTCACCGACCCGGGCGTGGCGGACCTGATGACCGACTGGGTCCACCGCACCCGTGACGCGGTGCGCACCGCCACGCTGTCGATGAAGGCGTTGCAGTTGACCGTGCCCGGGGTGGCCGATGTGTACCAGGGCAGTGAATCCACCCTGGTCGCGCTGGTGGACCCGGACAACCGCGGCCCGGTCGACCACCAGCCGCTCGCCGCCCGGTTGCACCGCCTCGACGAGGGTGCCGGACCGGGAGACCTCGGCGCGGAGAAACTCCGCCTGGTCGCCGCGGTCCTGCGCCTGCGGCGGCGACGTCCGGAACCGTTCGTGGGCTCCTCGGCCGGCTACCACCCCCTGCCCACCAGCACCGGCCACGCGGTGGCGTTCGCCCGGACCACCTCTGCCGCGGCTGCGGGTGCCGAAACCGGTGCCGCCGAACCCCGCGCGGGGGCGGACGGGCAGACGCCTGCCCACCCCGCCGGAACCGGTGAGGCGACCCACCGTGACGCACACGCCGAGGTGATCACCATCGCCACCCGGCTGCCGGTCATCCTCAACAGACTGGGCGGATGGGGGGACAACACCGTGGTGCTCCCACAGGGCCGGTGGCGCGACGTGGTCGGCGGCCAGGAGCACGACGGCGGATCCAGCCGGTTGGGAGCCATCCTGGATCGCAGTCCGGTCGCAGTCCTGGAACGGATGGAGGAAGGATGACCAGCACGCCCGCGCGGGTGTGGGCGCCCCACGCCGAGCAGGTGGACCTGATCCTCACCGGCACCGGCCGCCGGGAGCCGATGAGTCCCGTGGACCAGGGGTGGTGGGAGAGCCCGGCCCTGCTGCAGGACGGCACCGACTACGCGTTCAGCCTCGACGGCGGTCCGCCGCGGCCCGACCCACGCTCGCCGTGGCAACCGCAGGGCGTGCACGCACCCTCACGCTGGTACGACCCGGGCGCGTTCCCATGGACCGATCAGCACTGGTCCGGCCGGGACGTACTCGGCGCGGTCATCTACGAACTGCACATCGGCACGTTCACCCCGCTGGGCACGCTCGACGCCGCGATCGACCGTCTGGACCACCTGGTGGCCCTGGGCGTGGACATCGTCGAACTCATGCCGGTGGCGGCCTTCCCCGGCGAACGCGGATGGGGGTACGACGGCGTCGGCCTGTACGCCGTCCACGAGCCGTACGGGGGCCCGCAGGCGCTACAGCGGTTCGTCGACGCCGCCCATCGTCTCGGCCTGGGCGTGGCGCTGGACGTGGTGTACAACCACCTCGGGCCCTCCGGGAACTACCTGGCGGAGTTCGGCCCCTACTTCACCGCCGCCCACCAGACCCCGTGGGGGCAGGCGATCAACCTCGACGGCCAGGACGCCGGGCCGGTGCGGGCCTTCATCGTCGACAACGCCCTGCGCTGGTTGCGGGACTTCCACATCGACGCCCTGCGCCTGGATGCGGTGCACGCGTTACTGGACGATTCCCCCACCCACATCCTCACCGAGCTGTCCCGAGCCGTGGCGGACCTCAGCGGCCACCTGGGCCGCCCGCTGGGGCTGATCGCCGAATCGGACCTGAACGACGTCGAGATGGTCACCCCGGTCGAACGCGGCGGCAAGGGCATGCACGCCCAGTGGGCGGACGACGTCCACCACGCCCTGCACGCCTACCTCACCGGTGAGCGGCACGGCTACTACGTGGACTTCGGCAGTCCGACCACGCTGGCCAAGGCACTGACCGACGTCTTCGTGCACGACGGCAGCTACTCGACCTTCCGGGGTACCCACTGGGGCAGGCCAGTGCCCGACGATGTCGACGGCCACCGGTTCGTCGCGTCGTTGAACACCCACGACCAGGTCGGCAACCGCGCCCTGGGCGACCGGCCCGCCGCATCGGTCCCGCCCGGGCGGCTGGCGGTGGGCGCCGCGCTCCTCCTCACCAGCCACTACACCCCCATGCTGTTCATGGGCGAGGAGTGGGGTGCCCGCACCCCGTGGATGTTCTTCACCGACCACGCCGAGGAGGAACTCGCAGCAGCCATCCGGCAGGGCCGTCAGCGCGAGTTCGGCAGTCACGGGTGGGCCGAGTTGTACGGCACCACGGACCTGCGGGTGCCGGACCCGCAAGCACGATCCACGTTCACCGACTCGCGGCTGGACTGGACCGAACCCGCCCGCGGCGAGCACCGCCGGGTGCTGGAGTTCTACACCCGGCTGCTCGCGCTGCGCCGGGAGCACCCCGACCTGGCCGACGGCGACCGGAACCGCACCGAGGTCACCGTCGATGAGGACGCCGGCTGGCTCACCATGACGCGGGGGGAGGTGGTGGTCGCCACCAACATCGGGCCCGCGCAGGCGGTGCCCATCGCCCACACCGAGCGTTCACGGCCCTACCGCGCCCTGGCGGCCTGGTCCCCGGACTCGGTGGAGGTGGTCTCCACCACCCGGGGGTTGACGCACGTGCACCTGGGACCGGACGACGTGGTGGTGCTGGGATAGCCACCACGCTCAGGGGTCGGGCACCGCCCTCATGGGTCAGGTACCGCCCTCGTGGGTCAGGTACCGCCCTCGTGGGTCAGGTACCGCACTGTTCGCTAGCGTGGTGGTCATGACAGTCTTCACCAAGATCATCGACGGCGAGATCCCCGGCCGGTTCGTCTGGTCCGACGCCCGCTGCGTGGCTTTCCTGACCGCCGAACCGCTGCAGCCGGGTCACACCCTGGTGGTGTCCCGGGAGGAGATCGACCATTGGTTGGATGTCCCGGACGACCTCGCCCAGCACCTGTACACGGTAGCCCGGCACATCGGCCGCGCCCAGCGCGAGGCGTTCGATCCCGCCCGCATCGGGCTGCTGATCGAGGGCTACGGCGTTCCGCACGTACACCTGCACGTGTGGCCGAGCCGCTCCACCGCCGACTTCGACCCGGCCAACGTGGACCGCGACCCGGACCCCGCGGCCCAGGACGAGGC
Organism: uncultured Ruaniaceae bacterium; assembly: GCA_938004115.1. Lineage (GTDB taxonomy): Bacteria > Actinomycetota > Actinomycetes > Actinomycetales > Beutenbergiaceae > CALKWS01. Next base: position 23,003 of record CALKWS010000272.1, on the reverse strand, counting down.
CGCCGAGCGGTTGCGGGAGGCCCTACGGCGCCAGGGCCACCAGCAGTTCGTCCCCGAACCCTGACCGCCGGCCGCGCATCACCACCGGGGGCTGATCACCCCTCGAGCAGTTCCTGTACCCGCGCGACCTTCCTGGTCAGTTGCCCGGTGTGACCGGGGCGCAGGTCCGCCTTGAGCACCAGGGAGACCCGGGGCGAGTGCCGGGCCACTGCGTCGGCGGCGGCCTTGATCACCGGCATCACCTCCTCCCATTCACCCTCGATCGTGGTGAACATCGAGGTCAGCTCGTAGGGCAGGCCGGAGTCCCGGACCACCTTCACCGCATCGGCCACGGCAGCGCTAACCGACCCGTCGGGTGCCTCGGTGGTGGCTGGAGCGATCGAGAACGCGAACAACATGCCGCCCACGGTACTGCGGTGGCACGCTCGACGCCGGTCCGTACACTGCCGACCATGACCCGTACCCTCGTCCTCACCCAGCACGCCCTACGGGCCCGCGACGTGCAGCGGATCGTCCAGTTGCACGCAGGCAGCGACGAGGCGAGACCCGGTACGCGCTACCTGGTGCTGGTCCCGGTGGGCAGCGAATCCGCCGTGATCGAGGCGATCAACCATCTCAGCCTTGGGGACCTGCGGGAAGCGTGGCAGTCCATCAGCGGATCGGATGAGCACTCCGACCGGGCCCGGGCCGCGGCGGCGTTGCGCGAGTCGATGGAGTTGTTCGCCCAGACCGGGGCAGCGACCTCCGGTGCGCTGACGCCGGCCGATCCGATGGATCACGTCCACCGCGTCGTAGCCGCGGGCGAGGTGTCCCAGCTGATCGTGGTGACCGAACCGCAAGCGGTGCAGGACATCCTGAACCAGGACTGGGCCTCCAGGGCGGAGCGGACGCTGGACCTCCCGGTGCTGCACTTCTACTCCGGCACCGACCACGTGGGCTGAGCGCCGGAGCCTTCCCGGTCAGGAGGGTCTGCGTCGCGGGTGGTGCCGGGCCAGTTTGCGCCGGTAGTTGGCCATCGCCGCGGCGATGTAGGCCCACCGCCGGGGGTGTCGCTCGACCGGGTAGTACAACGGGTTGGTCACCGCGCCCGCGCGCCACACCCGCCGGACCTGGGCACGCAGCGGTGCGGACAGGTAGCGGCGCAGCACCTGCCAGGGCACCACGGTGAAGATGTGCTGGGCCGTGGCCACCGGGATGACGTCCTCGCCGTCCCGTTGCGCCGGCACGTCGCGGAGCGGGCCGGTCCGCCACGGTTCGGCAGGAGGGGTGTGCAGGAAGGTTTCGCCGTACATCCCGGCGACGTTGTAGCCCGAGGCCGTCACGGCGTAACCGCTGCGTCCCACCCGCGGGTTGATCTCCAACAGCCTGTAGGTTCCGTCCGGGCCACGTTTCAGATCGGCGTTGGCGAACCCGCGCCAGCCAAGGCGCCGCAGCAGGCTGACCACGTCGCGGACGGCTCGGGCCTGGGCCCCGGCGGGATCGGTGGTGATCTGGGCGACGGAGTTGCCCACCGCGGTGGGGGCGTGCTCTTCCAGCAGGACGCGGCCGAACTGCGCCACACGCACCCGGCCGGCCGGGTCGATGAACACGTTCACCGCGGCCATCGAACTGTCCGGCCCGGCGATGAACTCCTGCACCAGCATCGGCACATCCACCCCTGCCGTGCGCATCGTCCGCCACAGTTCGTGCAACTGCTGCGCATCGCGCAGTACGTGCGCCTTGGCCTTGCCGGGGTATTCCACCGCCTGGGCCGCGGCGGTACTGGCAGGCTTGACCACCACCGGGAACGCGAAGGTGACCTCAGGTTCCTCGTCCCTCGGCACTGCCACGATCGTGCGTGGATGGGCCACCCCGCCGGTCTCGGCCAGATCCATGAGCACGGCCTTGTCCGCGACCCGTTCCACCAACTCGTGATCTGGATAGGGCACCACCGCACCGGCCTCCTCCAGACGCTCACGCACCCGGGTGAGTGCCGTGACCAGCCAGTCGGCGCTGCCGAGCACCAGGTGGGTGGCCGCGGGCTCCTCGGCCACGACCTGCAGCACCGCGGTGCCGAGCACACCGGGATCGTCCAGTCCCGGTGTGATGCGCAGGTCCACGATCCTGCTGTGGGCCACCGCGCCCACGCGCACTCCGGCCAGCACCACCGTGCGCACGCCGTACGCCTCGTGGAACGCCCGCGCGGTGGCGTAGGCCCCGATGTCCCCACCCACCACGATCGGGCGGATCACCTGCTGCTCGTTGCGCACCCCGCCACCGTAGCGAACTCCCCCGCCAGCCCCTCGCGTACGGCAGTTGGCTATAGCACCCTCCACGACTTGCGGCGTGCCCTACCCGCAGCTAGGCCCCCGAGGCATAGCCTGGGGACGTGAACGCACCAGGCCAGGTAGCGCCCCAGGAGTTCGAGGGGGCGTTGTTGAGTCTGCGCGGGCACCGTCTGCGGCCGGAACTGCGCCTGGAGGAAGTCCCGCCCCCGACCCGCATCGCTCCCTACGCCCTTGCGCTCACCGGGGAGGTGAACCCCACCGGGGACCCGGACGACTTCCTCGGTAACGGCCGGTTCGTGGTGCTTTACGACCCGGAGGGCCAGGAGGCCTGGAACGGGAACTTCCGCGTGATCGTCATGGCCAGGGCACGCCTGGAGGACGAACTCGGGGCGGACGCGATGCTGGGTGAGGTGGGCTGGAGCTGGCTCACCGACGCCCTCAGCACCGAGGAGGCCGGGTACCACTCCCTGTCCGGCACCGTCACCCGGGTGCTCTCCGAGACGTTCGGCGGCCTGGAACTGCGTGGCGGTGAGGTCGAGATCGAGGTGCGCGCCTCCTGGACGCCGACCAGCAACGACCTGGCCCCGCACCTGCGCGCCTGGGCGCTGCTGACCTGCCAGGCCGCGGGACTGCCGCCGATCCCGGACAACGTCGCACCGCTGAACCGCCGCCGATGAACCATTCCGAACCCCGTCCCCTGACCGAGCCCGCCGACGGTATCCCGCCGGTGATCGCCTCCCCCCGGGAGCTCGAGGACGTGACCGGGGCGCTGGCTGCCGGTTCCGGGCCGGTGGCCGTCGACGTCGAGCGCGCCTCGGGCTACCGCTACAGCCAGCGCGCGTACCTCATCCAGATCCGCCGCACCGGCGTGGGCACCGTGCTCATCGACCCGCTGGAACTTCCGGATCTGAGCGGCGTCGCCGCCGCGCTGGGGGGCGCCGAATGGGTGTTGCACGCCGCCAACCAGGACTTGCCGTCCCTCGCCGAGGTCGGGATGCGTCCACCGGTGCTGTTCGATACCGAGCTCGCCGGCCGGCTGCTGGGCCGCCAGCGGGTGGGGCTGGGCACGATGGTGGAGGAGGAACTCGGTCTGATCCTGGCCAAGGAACACTCCGCCGCCGACTGGTCCACGCGCCCGCTGCCGCAGGACTGGTTGCGGTACGCGGCGCTGGACGTGGAGGTGCTGATCGAACTGCGCGATTCGTTGCACCGCAAACTGCAGGAGGCCGGCAAACTTCCCTGGGCGATCGAGGAGTTCGAGTACGTGCGTACCGCCCCGCCGCCACCTGCCCGCCCGGACCCGTGGCGTCGCACCTCCGGCACCCATCAGATCCGTGACCGGCGCGGGCTGGCCATCGTTCGCGAACTATGGCTCGCCCGCGACGCCGCCGCCCGGGAGGCGGACATCGCCCCTGGTCGGGTGCTGCCGGACCGGGCGATCGTGGCCGCCGCCCAGGCCCGCCCGCGTGGGCGCGCGGAACTGCTCGCCTTGCGACCGTTCAACGCCCGTGGGGCCCGGCGCCGTCTCGACCTGTGGGTGCGGGCCATCTCTCGTGCCCTGGACCTTCCGGAGTCCGAGCTACCCGGGCATCGCGGACCGCAGCAGCACGGCGCCCTGCCCCAGCCCCGGGCCTGGAAGGACCGCCACCCGGAGGCGGCCACCCGGCTGGACGCCGTACGCCCCACCCTGCGGGCACTCGCCGAGGAACTCCAGGTGCCCCAGGAGAACCTGCTCGCGCCCGACACCCAGCGCAGGCTCGCGTGGGATCCGCCCGACCCGGTGACCGAGGACGGGGTGGCCGCCACGCTGCGCGACCTCGGCGCCCGGAACTGGCAGGTGGAACAGGTCACCGAACGGCTGACCGAGGCGATCCGCACCGGCGAACCGGTGGGCGTGCCGCCGGAGGAGGACCAGGACGCCGGCCAGGCCCGCTCCACCCCTGCGTGAGCACCGCGGCCATGTGACGGCCCGCGAGCGGCGCGGGCGTGAGATAAGGTGATCCAGGTTACCTAGTACTGGCAGTCTCATGCTTTGGAGGCAGACGATGGCGTTGCACGGTCGTGACGTGGTGCTGGTGGATGCGGCACGCTCCCCCTTCGGACGCGCTCGCCCCGACGGGATCTACGCCCACACCCGCGCCGATGACCTGGCCGTGGCGGTGGTACGGGACCTGTTGCGGCGCAATCCCGGACTGCCGGTGGACCGGATCGGGGAGGTCGCGTTCGCGGCCACGACCCAGTCGGGCGACCAGGGACTGACGCTGGGGCGCACGGTGGGCCTGCTGGCCGGGCTGCCGCAGGAGGTCCCCGGGTACGCCGTGGATCGGATGTGCGCGGGAGCCATGACCGCCGTGACCCAGGTGGCCGCGTCGATCAAGATCGGGACGATCGACGCCGCCCTGGCCGGTGGCGTGGAGCACATGGGCCGCCACCCGCTGGGTGCGGAGGCCGACCCGAACCCGCGGTTCATGACCGAGCGGATCGTGGACTCCGATGCCCTGGTGATGGGTGCCACGGCAGAGAACCTGCACGACCGGTACCCGGAACTGACCAAGGAACGCGCCGACGCCTACGGCGTGGCCTCCCAGGCCAAGTACGCCGCCGCCCTGGAAGCGGGCCACATCGGCCCCGAACTCGTCCCGATCGGCGTCCCCGACCCCGAGCGTGGGTGGGGGCTGGCCACCGCCGACGAACCTCCCCGGCCCGGGACCACCGTGGCAGGCGTGGCCGACCTGCCCACGCCGTTCCGCGCGGGCGGGCGGGTCACCGCGGCGACGTCCTCACCACTGACCGATGGGGCCACCGCAGCGCTACTGGTCGCCGCCGATGTGGCCTCCGAACTGGGTCTGGCGGCCCGGATGCGGCTGGTCTCCTACGCCTTCACCGGTGTGGCCCCGGAACTCATGGGCATCGGACCGGTGCCGGCCACCCGCCGGGCACTGGAACTGGCCGGGTTGGGCATCGAGGACATCGGCCTGATCGAGATCAACGAGGCCTTCGCCGTGCAGGTGCTGGCGTTCCTCGATGCCTTCGGCATCGCCGACGACGATCCGCGCGTCAACCCCTACGGCGGGGCCATCGCCGTGGGCCACCCGCTGGCAGCGTCCGGGGTGCGGCTGATGGCCCAGTTGGCCCGCGCCTTCGAGCACAACCCGGGCGTCCGGTACGGGATCACCACCATGTGCGTGGGCCTGGGCCAGGGCGGCACCGTCATCTGGGAGAACCTTCACCACACCGAGGAGCAGAGCCGATGAGCGAACGCATCACCCGCGCCCTGGTGCGCGACGTCGACCTGGAGGACCTGGGCACCCTGGCCCTGATCACCCTGGACAACCAGGAGGGCCCCAGGAGGCCGAACACCTTGGGTCCCGGCGGCCTGGCGCAGTTGCGGCACGCCCTGGAGGGGATCACCGAACGCGCCCGCGCCGGTGAGATCGTGGCTGCGGCGGTCACCGGGAAGGCGTTCCACTTCGCCGCCGGCGCCGACCTGCACGGCGCCGCCTCGATCACCACCGAGGCGGACGCACGCGCCGTGGCCGAGACGGGACACGAGGTGTTCTCCCTGCTCGCCGACCTGCCGGTGCCGAGTTTCGCCTACGTCGGCGGGGCGGCTCTGGGCGGCGGGCTGGAGCTGGCCCTGCACGCCACCTACCGCACGGTGGCCGCCCCGGTGCGCAACATCGGATTACCCGAGACCTTCCTCGGGCTGATCCCGGGCTGGGGCGGCACCTACCTGCTCCCCCACCTGGTCGGCATCGAGAACGCCCTGACCGTGATCATCGACAACCCGCTGCGCAACAACCGGCAACTGAACGCCGAGCAGGCGGTGCAGATGGGGATCGCCGACGTGGTGCTCGACTCCGCCGACTTCCTCGCCCAGTCGCTGCGCTGGAGCGCCTCGGTGTTGCGCGGTCTGCAGGTGGCCCGCCCCGAGCCCGCCGACAAGCAGACCTGGCAGCATGCGATCGACGCCGCCCGGGCCAAGGTGGAGCGGCGCCTCGACGGCGCCGTTCGTGCCCCCTACCGCGCCCTGGACCTGCTCGCACTCGCCGCGCAGGGAGACCGGGACGCATCCTACGAGGCCGAGAACGACGCGTTGGCAGAACTCATCCTGTCCCCGCAGTTCGCGGCCGGTGTCTACGCCTTCGACCTGACCACCCGGCGGGCGAAGAACCCTGCTGGGGCCCCGGATGCGGACCTGGCTCGCCCGGTGCGGTCGGTGGGGATCGCGGGCGCGGGCCTGATGGCCAGCCAACTCGCCCTCCTGTTCGCCCGCCGGATGCGGGTACCGGTGATCATGCGCGACCTGGATGACGAGCGGGCCCGGCGCGGCCTGCAGTTCGTGCACGCCGAGGTGGACAAGCTGGCCGAGTCCGGGCGGATCGATGCCGATGAGGCCAACCGGCTGCGGTCCTCGGTCACCGTCACCACCGACCTGAGCGACCTGGCCGGTCGGGACCTGGTCATCGAGGCGGTCTTCGAGGAACTGGACGTGAAGAAGAGGGTGTTCGCCGAACTGGAACAGGTGATCGGCCCCCAGACCGTCCTGGCCACGAATACCTCCGCGCTGTCGGTGACGGCCATGGCCGCCGACCTGGCCCACCCCGAGCGGGTGGTCGGCCTGCACTTCTTCAACCCGGTCGCCCAGATGCCGCTGGTGGAGGTGGTGCGCGCCGAGCGGACCGACGACGTCACCTACGCCACCGCTTTCGCCGTCGCCAAGGAGTGTCGCAAGACGGCGATCGCGGTGGCCGACGCCCCCGGCTTCGTGGTGAACCGGCTGCTGGTGCGCCTGCTGGGTGAGGTGCTCGGATCCTTGGAGGACGGCACCGAGGTGCAGGTCGCCGATGCGGCCCTACGTCCGTTGGGACTGCCGATGGGTCCCTTCCAGTTGCTGCAACTGGTGGGCCCGGCGGTGGCCGAGCATGTCCTGGACACTCTGCGCGAGGAACTCGGCCCCCGGTACCCCACCAGTCCTGGGCTGCGGAGGGTGGTCGAGGAAGGTGCCCGCTTCGTGGAGTTCGACGGCCGCCCGTCGGCCGCCTCCCCGGTGAACCTGCAGATCGGCTCCTACTTCGGCTCTCGGGCCGAGCGGGCCGGCGCCCAGAACGAGGAGGAGTTGCTCCAACGGGTCCGTGACGCCCTCGCCGAGGAGGTCGACCTCATGCTCGCCGAGGAAGTCGTGGGCGCCAAGGAGGACATCGACCTGGGCATGATCATGGGCGCCGGCTGGCCCTTCCACCTGGGCGGCATCACCCCGTACCTGGACCGCACCGCCCGACCGGCTCGCGCCTCGTCCTGAAGCGCTCGCTCCGCGTCCTGACCGGCCCATGAAGGGGTCGGTCAGGACGGCGATGCCCAATGGCGCCCGCCGGCACCGGCGGCGGGCGCGGCTCTAGCCCTCGATCACCGGCGGCGGCACCCGGGTGGTCTCACCGTGACCGTTCATCCGCGGTGCGGTGGCCGGGAACCGGTCGGCCAGCTCCACCGCCGCGGAGGCCGCCCGCAGTGCGATGTCCTGGGGCCGCAGCCCCAGATCGGAGATCAGTTCATCGCGCGAGGCGTGCTCGAGGAACTGGGCCGGGATGCCGTGGGACTGGACCGGGGTGTACACGCCCCGTTCGGCCAGCGCGTCGCGCACGGCGGATCCGACGCCGTTGTGCGCCAGCCCGTCCTCCATGGTGACCACCAGGTCGTGCCCGGCAGCCAGGTCGAGCAGGTCGGCCGGAACCGGCAGGACCCACCGAGGATCCACCACGGTGGTGCCGATGCCCTGATCCGCCAGCCGGGCGCCGACCTCGATCGCCGCGCCCGTGAACGCCCCGATCCCCACCACGAGCACCCGGGCACCCCCGTCCCCGGCGCTCTTCGCCAGCACGTCCAGCGATCCGTGGGTGCCGATCGCCGGGATCGGGTCGGGCAGTGCCCCCTTGGGATAGCGCACCACCGTCGGGGCGTCGCGCACCTCCACCGCCTCCCGCAGCGCCCGGCGCAAGGTGTCCTCATCGCGCGGGGCAGCCAGTTGCAGCCCGGGCACGCTGCGCAGCAGCGCCATGTCCCACATGCCGTTGTGGCTGGCCCCGTCGTCGCCGGTGAGGCCGGCGCGGTCCAGCATGAACGTCACGCCGGCCTTGTGCAGCGCCACATCCATCAGGAGCTGGTCGAAGGCGCGGTTCAAGAAGGTGGCGTAGACAGCCACCACCGGATGCATCCCGGCGTACGCCAGACCCGCGGCGGAGGTCACCGCGTGCTGTTCGGCGATGCCCACGTCGAACACCCGGTCGGGGAACTCCTCGGCCATCGGCGCGAGGCCCACCGGTGCCAGCATGGCGGCGGTAATGCCGACCACGTCGGACCGGGAGCGCGCGACCTTGCAGATCTCATCGGCGAACACCTTGGTCCACCCGAACCGGGAGGCCTTCACCGGCAGCCCGGTCTCCGGGTGGATCACGCCGACGGCATGGAACCGGTCCACCGCGTCGCTCTCGGCCGGGGTGTACCCGCGGCCCTTCTCGGTGATGGTGTGCACGATCACCGGGCCACCGAAGTCCTTGGCGGCCCTCAGCGCGGATTCGACCGCGGCGATGTCGTGACCGTCCACTGGACCCAGGTACTTGATGCCGAGCCCCTCGAACCAGCCCGCCGGGCGCAGGATATCCTTCACCCCTTGTTTCATCCCGTGCAGCGCGTCGTAGGTGAGCCGGCCCGGCGGCCCGCCCCGCTGCAGGGTGCGCTTGCCCCACCCGAGCACGCGTTCGTAGTTGCGGTCCGCCCGCATCCGGTCCAGGTACCGCGCCAGGCCCCCGATCGTGGGCGCGTAGGAGCGACCGTTGTCGTTGACCACGATCACCAACGGGCGTTCAGGACCGTCGGCGATGCTGTTCAGCGCCTCCCAGGCCATCCCCCCGGTGAGCGCCCCGTCACCGATCACCGCGACCACGTGCCGGTCGTGATGCCCGGCCAGCTGGTTCCCCTTGGCGATGCCGTCGGCCCAGGAGATCGCGGTGGAGGCGTGGGAGTTCTCCACGATGTCGTGGTCGGACTCGCTGCGGGCGGGGTAGCCGGACAACCCGCCGCGCTTGCGCAGGCGGGAGAAGTCGGTGCGTCCGGTCAGCATCTTGTGCACGTAGGCCTGGTGCCCGGTGTCGAAGACGATCCGGTCCCGCGGAGACTGGAACACCCGGTGCAGGGCGATGGTGAGCTCCACCACCCCGAGGTTGGGACCCAGGTGGCCCCCGGTCTTGGAGACCTCTCGGACCAGGAAGGACCGGATCTCCGCGGCGAGGGCCCGTAACCGCCTCGGGCTCATCCCGCGCAGCGCCCGGGGTGAGGTGAGTCCATCGAGTTCACCCACCAGCGTCTCCTTCCTGTGCTGCGGACCATCGTGACCTGCCGACTGCTGGGGCGCAATCGGCAGGGATCGACGCCCGTCCATGCTATGCCACCTAGTCTTGGATCATGCGCTACCTGCCAGGGCACACCCCTCAATCGGATCTGACCTACGGTGATGTCTTCCTCGTGCCGTCCCGCTCCGACGTGGGCTCACGGTTCGATGTGGACCTGACCCCGGTCGACGGCGCCGGCACCACCATCCCGGTGGTGGTGGCCAACATGACGGCGATCAGCGGCCGACGGATGGCCGAGACGGTCGCCCGCCGCGGAGCGATGGCGATCCTGCCCCAGGACCTGCCGATGCAGGAGGTGGCGCGCACCATCTCCTCGGTCAAGGCCCGCCACCCGGTGCTGGAGACGCCGGTGGTGCTCTCCCCCACCGACACCGTGCACACCGCGATGACCCTGATCGACAAACGCAGCCATGGTGCCGCGGTGGTGCTGACCGAGGACCGGCCGGTGGGCGTGGTCACCCGGGGGGATTGCCAGGGCGTGGATCAGTTCACCCAGGTGCACGAGGTCATGACGCCGGAGCCCACCTGCCTGCCGCTGTCGGTGCTGGACGGGCCGGAGGCGCTGCGCACGGCGTTCGAGACCCAGCACCAGCATCGGCGGCGGTTCTCCCCCGTGATCGACGACGAAGGCCGCCTGGCCGGGGTGCTCACCCAGCTGGGAGCGTTGCGCTCCTCGATCTACACCCCGGCCACCGACGACGCCGGACGGCTGCGGGTGGGGGCGGCCATCGGCGTGAACCATGACGTCGCCACCCGCGCCGCCGGGCTGATCGAGGCCGGGGCGGACCTGCTCGTGGTCGACACCGCCCACGGGCACCAGGAGAAGATGATCCACGCGTTGCGGACGCTGCGCGCGATGGACCCGCAGGTGCCGGTGGTGGCCGGCAACGTGGTGACCGCTCAGGGGGTGCAGGACCTGGTGGAGGCCGGCGCGGACATCGTCAAGGTGGGCGTGGGCCCGGGTGCGATGTGCACCACCCGGATGATGACCGCCGTCGGCCGGCCGCAGTTCTCCGCGGTGGTCGAGTGCGCCGGGCGCGCCCGGGAACTGGGGGCACACGTCTGGGCCGACGGCGGGGTGCGCTATCCCCGGGACGTCGCCCTGGCATTGGCGGCCGGGGCCAGCCAGGTGATGATCGGGTCCTGGTTCGCCGGGACGTATGAGTCCACCGGGGACCTGCACGCCGACTCCGGCGGCCGGTTGTACAAGGAATCCTTCGGGATGGCCTCGGCGCGCGCGGTAGCGGCCCGGGCCTCGAAGGAATCGACGGCCTTCGACCGGGCGCGCAAGGCGCTGTACGAGGAGGGCATCTCCTCCTCCCGGATGTATCTGGACCCCGAGCGCCCGGGTGTGGAGGACCTGCTGGACCACATCACCGCCGGCCTTCGCAGCGCATGCACCTATGCCGGCGCCGGCACGATGGCCGAGTTCTCCGAGCGTGCGGTGGTGGGTCTGCAATCCGCCGCCGGCTATGAGGAGGGCCGGCCGCTACCCGCGGGGTGGTGAATCGCCGCTGCCCGGGCCGGTCAGCCGCGGGGGTCGGCCACCGCGGCCAGGAAGAGGTCCAGGCCCGTGGCGGTGTGGGTGAGCCGGAACACGAACGGCCGGTCGACCACCATCGGGGGCGGTCCGGCGTCGGGAACCATCGAGGTGGTCTCCATCGCCAGTTCGGTGACGGCGGCCGCCACGGTTCCCTCCTCGCCGATGCGCAGTACCCCCTGCTGGTGCAGCGCCGAGACCACCAGGGGTTCTGCGGAGATACCGCCGAAGTCGGCGCGCTGTGGATCGAAGGCGTCCTGGATACCGGCCTCGGCGAGGACCGGGACAAGGTCCTGCGAACTGTCCACCTCCACCCGCGGTATGGACAACTCGATCTCCTGCGCCGCCCCGGTGAGTGCCCGGTCGAGGCCCGTCAGCAGCTCGGCGGTCAACTCGCCCGGCCCGCTGCCCTCGGGCGGCAGCAGCACATCGGCGTGGAAGCCGTCGGTGTACGCCAGCCGGGCCGCCTGCCACCCCCCGCTTTCGGCGTAGGGCATCGACCCGGTCCTGGTCATCATGGGCAGTTCGATCGGGGTACCGTCGGCCAGCGTGAACGTGCGGTCCCGGGTCCGGTGCTCGGGGAAGGGATCCTGCCACCCGGCGGCGAACAGCACCGCGTTCTGCAGGACCACCGCGAGATCGGGGTCCGGCTCGATCGCGGAGGAGTCGATCAGGCCGCCGGTGTGTTGCCGCACCCACTCGTCCAGTAGATCCTTGCCCGTCGCGGAGGCCAGGTCGGTCACCTCGACCCCGGCGTCATAGGCGCCGGTGAGCAGGTCCAGGTAGTCACCGTGCAGGTGCGCCTGGTCATCGACGACGACGTTGTTGGCGACATGCGCGATCGGCTCGGGCGGTAGTTCCTCGCCCACTGCGTCCCGCGGCTCACCGTCGTACTCCTGCAGCGCGGCCTGCAGGGCGCTGAGCGCATCGGTGCGCTCCTGGCCCCGTGCGCCCAACGCCTCTTCCAGTTCGGTCAGGGTCCGGCCCTCGGCACCCTCGGTCACCATCGCCAGCGCCAGGACCAGACTCGCCGGGGAGGTCACGAGGTTGCGCCCGGAGTCGGAGGCCCGGAGCATCGCCACGCCAAGGTCGGTGGCGGCACCGGCGACGTCCTGACTGCGGGGTGCGTCGGCGAGGACGGCCGGCTGGTAGGACACCGCACCTCGCTGGGTACCGTGCGCGGCCGGATCTCCGGTCGTGGGTCCGTCCTGGGGCGCGGGTTGGCCGCCGCACGCGGCGAGCATCAGCAGCGCCAGCGAGCCCAGGGCAGCGAGGTTTCGGTAGCGGGTCACGAGCGCCCAGCCTAAGGGAGTCCGGCGCGTGGCGGTGCCGGATGCCGGCATCGCGAGCCGTTCGCGCTCATCCGTACCCCGCCGGGAGCCCCCCTGTCGATCCGCGCTTCATCCCGGCGGCCTGCCGGTTCGTCCGCGCCCGGAGACGCGGCAGGGCCGCTGGAGGGTTCCAGCGGCCCTGCTCGCCCGGTCCGGCCCCTGCGGTCCGCTCACGCGGTGCCGGTTCGCCGGTGGGCGCTGTGCGATGGTGGCTCAGGCGGCCACCAGGGAGCGCAGCACGTACTGCAGGATGCCTCCGTTGCGGTAGTACTCCGCTTCGCCCGGGGTGTCGATGCGGACGACGGCGTCGAAGGTCACCTGCTCGCCGTCCTCCTTGGTCGCGGTGACGGTGACCGTCTTCGGCGTGGTGCCTTCGTTCATCGCGGTGATGCCGCTGATGTCGAAGGTCTCGGTGCCGTCCAGCCCCAGGGAGTCGGCGTTCTGGCCCTGCGGGAACTCCAGGGGCAGCACCCCCATGCCGATGAGGTTGGAGCGGTGGATCCGCTCGAAGCTCTCGGTGATCACGGCGCGTACGCCCAGCAGCCGGGTGCCCTTGGCGGCCCAGTCCCGGGAGGACCCCGAGCCGTACTCCTTACCGCCGAGCACTACCAGCGGGATGTCCTGTTCGGCATAGGCCATCGCGGCGTCGTAGATGCTCGTCTGCTCACCGGTGAGGAAGTTCTTGGTGAACCCGCCCTCCACGCCGTCGAGCAGCTGGTTGCGCAGGCGGATGTTCGCGAACGTGCCCCGGATCATCACCTCGTGGTTCCCGCGGCGGGAGCCGTAGGAGTTGAAGTCGCGGCGGGCCACACCGTGTTCGGTCAGGTACCGGCCGGCCGGGGAGTCCGGCTTGATCGCACCCGCCGGGGAGATGTGGTCGGTGGTGACGGAGTCGCCGAGCTTGGCCAGGACGCGGGCGCCGGTGATGTCGCCGACCGGCTCCGGGTCCCGCTGCATGCCCTCGAAGTAGGGGGGCTTGCGCACGTAGGTCGACTCGGCGTCCCAGTCGAAGGTGTCGCCCTCCGGTGTCTGCAGCGAACGCCAGTGCTCGTCCCCGGCGAACACATCGGCGTAGTCGGAGGTGAACATCTCCCGGTTGATGTTCTCGTCGATGGTGCGCTGCACCTCATCGGCGTCGGGCCAGATGTCCCGCAGGTACACCTCGTTGCCGTCCGGGTCGGTGCCCAGCGGCTCGGCCTCGAAGTCGAAATCCATGGTGCCGGCCAGCGCGTAGGCGATCACCAGGGGCGGGGAGGCCAGGTAGTTCATCTTCACGTCCGGGTTGATCCGGCCCTCGAAGTTGCGGTTACCGGACAGCACCGAGACCACCGCCAGGTCGTTCTCGTGCACGGCCTGGGTGACCTCATCGGCCAGCGGGCCGGAGTTGCCGATGCAGGTGGTGCACCCGTATCCGACCAGGTGGAAGCCGAGTTTCTCCAGGTAGGGCCACAGCCCGGCCTTCTCGTAGTAGTTGGTCACCACCTGCGAACCCGGGGCCATCGAGGTCTTCACCCAGGGCTTGGACACCAGGCCCCGGTCCACCGCGTTGCGGGCGAGCAGACCGGCCGCAAGCATCACCGAGGGGTTGGAAGTGTTGGTGCACGAGGTGACCGAGGCGATCGCCACGTGCCCGTGGTCCAACTCGTAGGTGCTGCCGTCCGGTGAGGTCACCTGAATCGGGTTGGAAGCCCGGCGGTGGGACGGCGGGGGCGGCGGAGAGTGGGTGGGAGCCCCGGCCTCGGAGGACTCGGCGTCGGCGTGGACCGCCGTGGCGTCGGAGGCCGGGAAGGTCTGCGCCAGGCTGGCGTCGACCGGGCTCTTCTCGATCGGTTCGCCGTTCTCCACATAGTTCTTCAGGTCCGCCAGGAACTGTTCCTTGGAGTCGCTCAGCGCAATGCGGTCCTGCGGGCGCTTCGGACCCGCGATCGAGGGCTCCACCGTGGACAGGTCCAGGGTGAGGTACTCGGAGAACTCCGGCTCCACGTAGCCCTCCGCGGAGGGGTCGTGCCACATGCCCTGTTCCTTGGCGTAGGCCTCCACCAGCGCGATCTGGGCCTCGTCGCGCCCGGTCAGCCGCAGGTAGTCCAAGGTCACCTCGTCCACCGGGAACATGGCGGCGGTGGAGCCGAACTCCGGGCTCATGTTGCCGATGGTGGCGCGGTTGGCCAGCGGGACCTGGGCGACGCCCTCACCGTAGAACTCCACGAACTTGCCGACCACGCCGTGCTCGCGGAGCATCTCGGTGATGGTCAGCACGACGTCGGTGGCGGTCACTCCGGAGGGGATCTCGCCCTCCAGCTTGAAGCCCACCACCCGGGGAATCAGCATGGAGACCGGCTGGCCGAGCATGGCCGCCTCGGCCTCGATGCCGCCCACGCCCCAGCCGAGCACACCCAGACCGTTGACCATGGTGGTGTGGGAGTCGGTGCCCACGCAGGTGTCCGGGTAGGCGCGCAGCGGGCCGTCCCCCTCCTGCCGGGTCATCACCACCCGGGCGAGGTACTCGATGTTCACCTGGTGCACGATGCCGGTGCCCGGGGGCACCACCTTGAAGTCGTCGAAGGCGGTCTGGCCCCACCGCAGGAACTGGTAGCGCTCGTGGTTGCGTTCGTACTCGATCTCGACGTTGCGCCGGAAGGCGTCGCGCGTGCCGAAGACGTCGATCTGCACCGAGTGGTCGATCACCAGTTCCGCCGGGGACAACGGGTTGATGGTGGACGGGTCACCGCCGAGGTCGGCGACGGCCTCCCGCATCGTGGCCAGGTCCACCACGCAGGGCACCCCGGTGAAGTCCTGCATCACCACCCGACCGGGGGTGAACTGGATCTCCTGGGACGGGTCGGCCTTGGGGTCCCAGGCCGCCAGCGCGCGGATGTGGTCGGCGGTGATGTTGGCGCCGTCCTCGGTGCGCAACAGGTTCTCCCCCAGCACCTTCAGGCTGTACGGCAGCCGCTCCATCCCCGGCACCGCACTGAGGCGGAAGATCTCGTAGTCGGCTCCCTGGACGGAAAGGGTGCCCTTGGCTGAAAAACTGTCCACGTCGCTCACAGTGGCTCCTTGTTCGAGGCGTGCATGTCCCGCGCACCATCCTGGCACTTATCGGAACGGGGGCGTCAGATATTTATCTCGATGTCGAGATAAATCCTATCCGGCCACCGCTCGGATCGCCAACTCGCGGTGCGTCGAAGGGGCGCGGCCCCCGGCGTCCGGGCGTGCACCTCAGTCGCCGGGTGTGCGTTCCAGGACGGCGACGCACTCGACGTGGTGGGTGTGCGGGAAGAGGTCGAAGCCACTCAAGGCGGCGAGGTGGTAGCCGGTGCTGCGCGCCGTGGCCAGGTCCCGGGCCAGCGCCGCGGGATCACACGCCACGTAGACGATGCGTTCGGGGGCCATCCCGGCGACCCGCTGCATCACCTCCCGCCCCGCGCCGGTACGTGGCGGGTCCAGGACCACCACATCGGGCCGGTGCGGTGCGGCGTCCAGATAGGCGCGCACGTCGGCGTGGTGCAGGTGCACCTGGGGATGGCCATGGGCGTTACGCCGGGCGTCCCGGGCTCCGGTCGGACTGCCTTCGACCGCATCCACCCGACCTCCGGAACCCACCGCGTGAGCCAGCGGTGTGGTCAGCAGTCCGGCGCCGGAGTACAGCTCCACCGCATGCTGCCCGGTGCCGAGGGCCGCTGCCCCGGTCACCGCGCGCACCAGCACCGCGGGCGCGCCGGCGTGGGCCTGCCAGAACCCGCCGGCCGAGACCCGGTACCGGAAGGTCTGCCCCTCGTGGTGCACCACCTCCCGCACCCGGGTGCGGCCGGCCGGCACCGGGGTTCCGTCCTGCAGGACCACCGCGTCGCCGGTGGCGGAGACGATCGCCTGGACCCGTGCGCCCGGGGCCCAGGTCCTGCCGAGCAGGTCCAGGTCCCGCGCGGCCGGATGGGCCAGGGGCAGGTCCTGCAGCGGTACCACCTGATCGCTGCGGTACCGGCGCATCCCGGGCCGTCCGTCGTCGTCGGCCTGCACACTGATCCTGGTGCGGTAGCCCGTACCGTCGTCGTCATGGGCGGGGTGGCCCGGCACCGGCACGTGCTGCACCCGGAAGTCCTGGAGTGCGCGGTGGTCGCGGTCCACGCCCCCGATCCGGCGCAGGGTGTCCAGCACCACCGTGCGCTTCCACTCCCGCTGCGCGGGCAGGGCGACGTGGGCCAGTTCGCCGCCGCCCACGCCCCCGGGCCCGGCCTCCGGCCAGATGCTGGGCACCCGGTCCGGGGAGGGTTGCAGCACCCGCACCGCCTCGGCGTGCCAGTAGCGGCGGGTGCGGTGGGTGACCCGCGCCTGGACCCGCTCCCCGGGCAGGGTGTGCCGCACGAAGACCACGCGCCCGTCGTGGCGGGCTACGCAATGGCCGCCGTGAGCGGGCGGGCCGATGGACAACTCCAGCAGGTCATCGGCAACGGGGTGCGACACGTGCACATGGTAGGCGAGGTGCTGCCGGTTCGGGGCAGTCGCCCCGGCGGTCAGGACCGGCCGGGTTCCGGCGTGGGCCCGGGATCTTCCACGGTGGGCCCAGGACCTTGAGCGGTGGACCCGGTGCGGTGTGCGTCCCGCGCTCGACGGATCACCGGGTGGACCAGCAACCAGGTCAGGTACAGCACGATCGCCCATAACGGCACCCCCATGAGGAGCCGGGCGGTGCCCAGCCAACCGACCTGGGAGTTCAGGTACAGCGGCAACTGCACCGCCAGCCGCAGCCCGAAGAGCCCGACCCACAACCAGGTGGCCCAGGTCAGCAGCCGCCGGGCCTGCCGGTCCTGGTGCCATCCGCTGAGGGCCGGCACCAGTGTGCCGACCACCAACCCCACCAGGGGCCGGCGGGCCGCGATCGAGACCAGGGCGGCAAGTACGCCGGCGGCGTTGACGTACAGGCCCCACACGAAGAAGTCCTCGGCCTGCCCGGTGCGCCACGCCCAGATCGTGCCGATGCCCACCCCGACGAGCCCGCCGAGCACGTAATTGAGGGAACTTCGGGCCAGTAACCGGCTGATCGCGCCGATGAGCGCCAGGGCCACGGCCCCGATGAGCGACCAGGTCAACTCCCTGGTCGCGACGAACACGACGACGAAGACCAGGCCCGGGGCGATCGATTCGACCAGGCCCCGCACCCCGCCGACGGCCTCCAGGACGTCGAAGTTGGACCGGTTCAACTGGTTCAGGCCGCGCCCCGCGACCGGCATCGCACCCGCTGCCGGGTTGTGCGCGGCGTGGGCGGCCCCGGGGGCCTGACCGTCCGGTGTCGGCGTGGCGGATTCGCTCATCGGACCTCGGTGATCTCCGGCCCGCGTCTGGGAACCTGGATGGTGGGACGCTGTTGGGTGGGGGCCTGCGGCGCAGCCGGTTGCCCGGGAACGCGGAGCGTGAGCAACTCCCGTGGGGGGCGCGGTTCGCTGCCCCGGTCCACCACCACGCCGGCGAAGATCGACTCCATCACCTCCGCGGCCTGCTCCTCCACCGTCGCCTTCCCGGTGAGCACTCCCCGCAGGAACCAGCGCGGCCCGTCCACGCCCAGGAACCGGGCCGGGCGGGTGCCGCTGCGGCCGTCGGGCATACGCACGGGCAGGCGGGCCAGCAGTTCGGTCCCGAAGGTCCCGGTGCGTTCCTCGGCGCTGCCCCCCTGCTTACGGATCGACTCGGCGATCTCCGTGCGCAACTCCTCCCACAGGCCCTCGCTGCGTGGCGCGGCGAAGGCCTGGACCTGTAGGGAGGAACCGTCCAGGGCCAGGTTCACCGCGACCACCCGGCGGGTCTTCTTGTCCAGTTCCATCCGCACCTGCAGCCCCGGACGCTTGGGCACGTGCACGGCGCCCAGGTCGATCAGTTCGGCATCCTCGGGGGCGTCGGCGATGTCCCAGGGTCCCTGCGGACCCGCCTCGTCTGCGGAGGTCGCGGTGCCGCCGGCAGGGTCCGCCCCCGCCTCGGTGTTCCAGTACGCGAGTTCGTCCTCGTCGGGGCCGATCACCCCGGTGGCCTCGCCCCGATGCTCCTTGCGGCGCTTGAACCACTTCATGTCGTGCTGTTCCCTCCGCTCGCGGCGGCCTCGTTGCGAAGGCCGAATCCGCCGGTCGAGCCGAGGCCCGCGTCCCCACGCGCCGTGCCCGGCAACGTCTGCACCGTGATCAACCGGGCGCGGGCCACGTGCTGGATGATGAGTTGGGCGATCCGGTCTCCCCGGGCGAGGCGGACCTCGGCCTCGGTATCTGTATTAGCCAGGATAACCTTGATCTCCCCCCGGTAGCCGGCGTCGATCGTGCCCGGGGCGTTCACCACGGTGATGCCGTGCCGTGCCGCCAGACCGGAGCGGGGGTGGACGAAGGCGGCGTACCCCGGCGGGAGGGCGATCGCCACCCCGGTGGGGACCGTGGCCCGGGCACCGGCCGGCAGATGGACGTCCTCACGGGCATACAGGTCCAACCCGGCGTCCCCCGGATGCGCGTAGCCGGGAAGGGGCAGGTCCGCGTCCAACTGCTGGATCAGGACGGGCACCTCGGAGGGGTCGGTGTGTGTCACGTCCCAGAGCCTAGTGCCAGCGGGGACGGTCCCGGCTCGGCTCGACGCCGTCCCGCTGGACGGGTTGCTCGTCGTCGTCCCGGCGGTGCCGACGTGGCAGGCTGGGACCATGCCTGGTTCCGCCGCCTCCTCCCCCGGCACCGCCTCCGCGGTGGTCTATCGCGAACGGTTGCTGCCCTCGGGGTGGGCGTGGCTGATTCCCCCGGCCGCCGGGGTCGCGTTCTGGTTCATCCTCTCCGCGGTGCACAGCCTGACCGGCGTGGTGACCGCGGTGGTGGCGACGGCCGCGCTGGCGGCGCTGCTGTGGCTCACCTCACCGGTGGTGGAAGTCCGGGCCGCCGGGGACCAACGCTGGCTCCACGCGGGCCGGGCACGGATCGAGAGGGGGTACCTGGGCAAGGCGCAGGTCCTGGACGCCGACGGGATGCGCCGGGCGATGGGCCCGGAGCTGAGTACCGCTGCGTTCGTGTGTCAACGCCCCTGGGTCGGCACCGCCGTGCGGGTGCAGGTGGTCGACGACGCCGATCCCACTCCGTACTGGCTGGTGTCCACCCGGGCTCCGCACCGGTTGCTGGAGGCGCTGGCGCTGGACGTGGCCGGCTGAGTTCGAGTGGGTGCGGCCGGCGGAGTCATGGCCGTGCCGCCGGGATCCGGCGGCACGGCCGGGGTGGTTGGATCAGGCGGCGCACTCGGAGCAGACCGGCTGGCCGGCCTCCTGGTAGGCCAGTTGGCTGCGGTGGTGCACCAGGAAGCACCGGGAACAGGTGAACTCGTCGGCCTGGCGGGGCACGACGGTGACGGACAACTCCTCGTTGGACAGGTCGGCACCGGGTAACTCGAACCCTTCCGCGGCCTCCGCCTCGTCGTCGTCCACCGCCGTCGGGCTCTGCTCTACCCGGCGTGCTTGCAGTTCTTCGAGCGAATCCTCGCTCCGGTCTTCTTCGGTCTTGCGTGGGGCGTCGTAGTCGGTTGCCATGAGGGCGGTGACTCCCGTTCAGGTCGTGTCTGGCAGGTTCTGGCATGCACAACGCGCGTGGACCGGAATTGTTCCCAGAACCTCTGGGCGCGCATGCGTGGCGATGGGATTGTGCCTGATCCGCGTCGAAATTGCACGCGCGTCCGTTCGCGCGCCACACCGGTCACAATCCACGGCCCCGCACGGTTCGGCTGGCAGGGTGGTGATGAGACTTTTGGAGGTGCCATGGCTGATCTAGAACTCGTCGGGATCCATCCTGACGGGGATCACCTCATCCTGATGGACGCGGACGGCGAGCGGCACCGACTCATCATCGATGAGGCGCTTCGGGCCGCCGTGCGGCGGGACCGCCCGCACCTGGAGAAGGTCCGTTCCGAACTCGCTCCGCGCCCCAGGGACATCCAGGCACGGATCCGCGCCGGTGCCTCCGCGGCGGATGTGGCCGCCGAGGCCGGGATCGCCGTGGAACAGGTGCGCCGGTACGAGGGGCCGGTGCTGGCCGAACGGGAATTCGTGGCCGAGCGGACCAGGGCGCTGCACGTGGGCCGGTCCAAGGACTCCCCGACCCTGGGTGACCTCGTCACCGACCGGTTGGCCGCCCGCGGGGTGGAGGGCGAGTCGCTGTCCTGGGACGCCCGCCGCGAGGGCACCGAACCATGGCACGTGGTCGCCCGGTACCACGCCGGTGGGAAGGATCTGGAGGCGGCGTGGGAGGTGGACCTGACGTCGGGGACCTTCATCGCCCTGGATGACGAGAGCCGGTGGCTGTCGGAGACCGATCTGGGTTCGAGCCCGGGGCGGCACCTGAGTC
The DNA here is from genome assembly GCA_938004115.1 of uncultured Ruaniaceae bacterium. Taxonomy (GTDB): domain Bacteria; phylum Actinomycetota; class Actinomycetes; order Actinomycetales; family Beutenbergiaceae; genus CALKWS01. The sequence goes on along the minus strand of CALKWS010000272.1, from coordinate 2,114 downwards.
CGGTGCGGGGTGCGCGGCTGTACGACGTGGAGTCCGACGGCGACATCGCCCCCGCGCTGCGTGCGGTGGATGCGGTGATCCGCGACTCCCGCCCCCAGGTCGCTGCCGAACCCGAGGACGACTCCGGCGACACCGCCGACCAGGACACGCTGCAGACCGAGGCGTTGCTGGCGGAGCTCAACGGCACCCGCGGGGTGCGCCAGCGGGTGGATATCGACGACGAGGCGCTCGCCGAGCAGGTGCGTCACGACGGCGACCCGCAGCCCACGCTGTGGGACGAGGCACCGGGTGCCCACCCGGCGGCTTCCCGGCCCCAGGACGCCACCGACGCCACGGTCCTGCCCGGTCCGGGCTCGGGCAGTGTGCCCTCCGCGCCGGATGCCACCGACGATGCCGCCCGGTCCGAACCGCAGGCCGCGCCCAGCCCCGTGACAGAGGCCGCGCGGAGCGGGGATCGCCCGCGGGAGCGGGAAGGGGCCGCTGCCCGTACCCGCACCGAGACGCAGGACCCGTCCAACCGCCCCGCGCGCCGGTCGCGTCGCAGCCGGCGCACCAGTGTCCCCTCGTGGGACGAGATCGTGTTCGGGGCGAAGAACGACTGACCACCGGCTCTCCGGCCGGCGCCCGGGTCACTTCGGCGATCTGTCCCCGGTGTGTTGCTCCGCACCGTCCGCTGCGCCCACCTGGGGTCCCAGGCCGCTGAGCGTGAGGGTGTCCGGTGACGGTGTCGCCGCCCGTGCCGCGGTCGCGGTCATCCGACGCCGGTGGTGCCGCCGGCACAACACCTCGTACGCCAGTTCCCGGCCGGCATCGGTGTCGCCCACCACGACCTGCTCGCCGGCGGTGACCATCTGCCCGCCGACGGTGCGCGCGTTGTGCGTGGCGACCGCGCCGCACCAGCAAAGCGCCTGCACGGGCATGGTCTCCATCCGGTCCGCCAGTTCCACCAATCTCGCCGACCCGGCGAACAACCGGGTGCGGAAGTCGGTGAGGATCCCGAAGGCGAACACGTCCACCTCGATCTCATCGGTGATCCGCGCCAGTTGATCCACCTGGGCCGCCGTGTAGAACTGGGCCTCGTCGCACACCAGGTAGTCGACCACCTGGCCCGCCATCCGGCGCCGGGTGACATCCGTCCAGAAGTCGGTGGTGGGCTCCACCTCGATCGCCGGCACGCTCATGCCCAGCCGGGAGGAGATCCGGGCATCACCGCCGCGGTCGCGTTGGGTGTAGATCAGCCCTCGCCTGCCCCGCCGGGCGTGGGTGTAGTCCATCTGCATCGCGAGCGTGGACTTCCCGCAGTCCATCGTGCCCGCGAAGAACACCAGTTCAGCCACTGCCGCACCCCTCTCCCATCAGGCTGTCACCACCACGAGCGGTACCTGGACCTCCTCCTCGGTGGTGGATCCGTGCATGCCCCGCAACGCCAAGGCTGCCGGGGACTGCTGGATGCTGTCCTGGATGGCCACCTGCCCCTGGGCGGCCACGACCACGTCGCCGATGATCTGGTATGCCGCCGGGCTGACCGGACCGAAGAGATCGGCCTCCACCGCCTCCTGGCGGGTCAGGATCAGGGCGCGATCGCCCAGGACCTCCCGCCACCGGCGTAGCACCGGCTCCGGGTGGCCGGTGTAGACGTGCCGGAAGCGGTCCTCCCCGCCGAGTAGGTCGACGTCCCGGGACAGTTCGGGATGGGTGGCCGCATCGACCCGCCCGTGCATGCCCGTCAGTTCCTGGTGGGGGACGTCGATCATCCCGTGGTCGGCGGTGACGAGCAGCCCCGCCCCCTGGGGCAGGAGCCGGGCCAGTTGCTCCAGGTGCTCATCGAGGTGGCGCAACTGGTCGGCCCATTCGCTCGAGCCGCACCCGTAGCGGTGGCCGGCGGCGTCGAGTTCGCCCCAGTAGAGGTAGACCAGGTCGACCGCGGGGTCGCGGATCGCCCGGAGCGCGGTTTGCACCCGCTCGGGCAGCGTCTGTGCGGGGTGGTAGTCCGCACCGCGCAACGCCGCCAGCGTCAGCCCCGATTCCTCGAACTGCCAGGGGCCCACCGATGCCGCCGCCCGCCCTTCGTCCCGGACTCGTTCGAACACGGTCGGGGTCGGTTGCCAGGTACG
>CALKWS010000271.1 GCA_938004115.1 uncultured Ruaniaceae bacterium | reverse complement strand
CACCGGTGCACCCAGCACCTGTTCCACCTGCGCCCGCACCGGGTCGGGCAGGTCCGCCCACGGCAGGCGGGGCCCGAAGGGTCGGGGCGGCGGGCTGCCCGGCCGGCGCGGCGGCTCGTCTGCGGGACCCCGGTCACCGGGCCGCACCGCGCGGTCAGGCGAGCGGGTCATCTTCGCCCCAGGGAACGAGGCGGAGTTTGCGGTCCTCCGGTCCGAGCCGGGACGCCTGCGCCCGCAGTCGTTCGACGGTGTCGGCACCGGCCCGCACCATCCGGCCGGAGTAGGCGTCCAACTGGCCCGTGGCCAGCGCCAGGGCCAGGTCACTGACCTGCTCGGGGCTGGTCCACTCGGTGCGATCGGCGTGCGCCCTCATCACCGCGGTCATGTCGGTGCGGACCACTCCCGGTGCGAGGTCGAAGGCGTACACATCGTGTTCGGCGCCGGCGAGGGCGGTGGCACCGGTGAGGCGGAACAGGGCGCTCTTGGACGCGTTGTAACCGCTGCTCTCGGCGTTGTCGCGTGTTCCCGATCCGGAGTTGATGTTGATGACGCGCCCGCCACCGGCCGCGATCATGTGCGGGACCACGGCGCGGGTGAGCAGGAACGGTCCGTTGACGTTGACCCGGAGCACGTCCCACCACTCCTGCGGGTCGACCTCCCACAGCGGCGCCTCGGCGTGGTTCAGCCCGGCGTTGTTGATCAGGACCTCGATCCGGCCGTAGGCCTCCAGGGTCCGGTCGACGGCGGAGTCCACCTGGGCCGCGTCCGTCACGTCGCAGCCGATCGGCAGCACCGCGGGCGGGCCTCCGGATTCGGCCGGACCGGTAGCGGACAGGTCCTCGGCCAGGCGCTGTAGCCGGCCGGTGTCCCGGGCCAGGGCCGCCACCTGCCAGCCGGACTCGGTCAGCGCACGGACCAGGTGGGCGCCGATCCCGCGGGATGCGCCGGTGACCAGGGCGGTTGGCATGACAGGTCTCCTGGGTATGAACGGGGGTCAGGGGCTGGGAACGAACCGGGGTCAGCGGGACCGCGTGATCAGGTCCTGGGCCCGCGATCTGGCCCAGCCCTCGGCGCGGGCCACCGCCTCGAGGGTCATGTCCGCGGCGCCGGTGTGTTCGTCCAGCACCGCCGCCACGGTATCGACGATAGCGGTGAAGGGGATCTGCCCGCCGTGGAAGGCCGCCACACACTCCTCGTTGGCGGCGTTGTACACCGCCGGGAAGGTGGTGCCGGCACGCGCTGCGGTGCGGGCTAGCCGGATGGCGGGGAAGGCTTCATCGTCCACGGGAAGGAACTGCCAACTCTGCGGCGCCGACCAGTCCGTGGCCGTATCGACGTCGGGTAGCCGGTCCGGCCACGACAGTCCCAGGGCGATCGGTACGAGCATGCGCGGTGGCCCCAGCTGGGCGAGGGTGGCGCCGTCGTGGAACTCCACCATGGAGTGGATCTGCTGCTCCGGGTGGACCACCACCTCGATCTGCTCCAGCGGCACGTCGAACAGGACGTGGGCCTCGATCACCTCCAGGCCCTTGTTCACCATGGTGGCGGAGTTGGTGGTCACCACCAGGCCCATGTCGAAGTTCGGGTGGGCCAGCGCCTCGGCGGGGGTGACGGTGGCCAACTCGGACCGGGTGCGCCCGCGGAACGGGCCACCGGATGCGGTCAGCACCAGTCGGCGCACCTCGGCGCGCCGGCCCCCGCGGAGGGCCTGGGCGATCGCGGAGTGTTCGGAGTCCACCGGCACGATCTGCTCGGCGTGCTGCTGGGCGGCTCGCACCAGTGGCCCCCCGGCGACCAACGACTCCTTGTTCGCCAGCGCCAGGGTGGATCCGACCCGTAAGGCCGCCAGGGTCGGGCCGAGGCCCACCGAGCCGGTGACGCCGTTGAGCACCACGTCCACCCCGAGGCCCGCGAGGGCCTCCACGGCATCGGGACCGGCGGTGATGCGCACGGAGGGCGGCGGCCCGGTCGTGCGGGCCCGGAGTATCTCCTGCAGGGTCTGCGGGTCACCGGAGGCCAGTGCCACGTCGGTGGGTCGATGGGTGAGGATCTGCTCGGCGAGCAGGTCCAGGTTCGAGCCGCCCGCGGCCAGGCCGACGACGTCGAACCGGTCCGGGTGCGCACCGACCACCTGCAGTGCCTGGGTGCCGATCGAGCCGGTGCTGCCCAGGATGACCAGGGAGCGGCTCACTCCACCGCCAGCAGGATGTCGATGGCCCGGTCCAGGAACGCGTCCACCGGTCCCTCGGCGTAGGCGCGGGAGCGGGACGCGGAGGGGAAGGTGACCGAGCGAACCTCGGCGGCGGTGAGTTCGGCACCTTCATCGAAGTAGGCCACCAGCCGGTCCAGCGCGTCGTCCACCGCCTCGCGCTGGTAGCCGCGGCCGCGTTCGGGCGGGGCGAAGCGTTCCCCGCGGGGACGCACCAGCCGCGGGTACAGGGTGGTGGCCCGCTCGGCCACCTGCTCCATCCAGGCGTCCTGGCTGTGGGTGGCGACGAACTCGCTGCGGTCCCGTTGGATGAACGCCGCCTCCAGGCGGTCCAGGGCGGCGTCCACGGCGGCGGGGTCGTACCCGTGCCGCACCAGATCGAATGCGGCGGTGCGCACTTCCTCGCTGCTCATCTCGATCTCGCCGTTCTCGTAGGCGGCCTTGGCGCGTTCGAAGAACTCCTCGACCTCCTCGCGGTCGTAGCCACTGGCCCAGCGGCCGACCGTGGGGAACAGGTCCTCCATACCGCGCTCCTCCTCATCCGGGCGAATCCGGCACTCATTGTGTCCTATCGGCGCACTGATGCGCACCACGCGGCCGCCAGGGGCCACCACGGCGTTGGTGGTAACGGTGCCATAAACCACCGGTAGTGACGCAAGGCACGCGCGGTGAGGTGGCGAACTCCTCGTGCTCGGGGGTCAGTTGCCCACCAGGAGCAGGTGGACGACGAAGATCACCGGGGCAGCCACGAGCATCGAGTCGATCCGGTCCAACACCCCGCCATGGCCGGGCAGCAGCGTGCCCATGTCCTTCACGCCCAGGTCTCGTTTGAGCAGGGACTCCGCCAGGTCCCCGACCGTGGCGGCGATCACGGCCGCCACTCCCATGACGATCCCGGCCCACCAGGGTCCGTCCAGGGCGAGGACGGTCATCCCGACGCCTACGGCCACGGTCAGCACGATGGAGCCGGCGAACCCCTCCCAGGACTTCTTCGGGCTCACCGTCGGGGCCATCGGGTGCTGCCCGAAGAACACTCCCGCGATGTAACCGCCCAGGTCGTTGGACACCACCAGGACGATGAACGCCAGCACCAGCCACGGCCCGCCGTCGCCGGTCAGCATCAACACCACGAACCCGGCCATGAACGGGATATACGCGGCGGCGAAGATCGCGGCGGTCGCGTCCCGCAGGGCGGTGGGACCGCTGCCTTCCAGCACCCGCCAGATGAACGCACCGCCGGCGGTGAGCATGAACGCGACCCACATCGCCTCCAGCCCGGAGGTGTACGCGGACACCAGGATGCCCGCACTGCCCACCAACAGCGGCACCAGCGGCATCTCGATGTCCCGGGTGCTGACCGCTCGCGCCAACTCCCACAGCGCCAGGCCACAGGCCACGATCGCCAGGACCACGAACCCCACGTCGCGGATGAACAGGGACAACAACAGCACCGCGCCCAGTCCTACGCCCACACCGATGGCGCCCTTGAGGTCCCGTCCGGCCCGCGACGCGGGTTTCTGCTCCGCCGCGCCCCGGCGGGAGGCTCTTCGTTGCGACCGGCGGGAGGTCGGCTCAGGTGCCGGGTCGGCCGCTGCGGCCGCTGCGGCATCCGGCGGTCCTGCCGGCGGGGACGACGGCGTGGCCCGGTTGCCGGAGGTGCGGGACCGTGGGCGGCCGGTGGGGCCGCCGGGTCTGGGGATCGGTGCCCACGGCGCCGGCGTGGTTGGCTCCTCACCCTCGTCGGGCGTCGGTACGCCTTGCCCGTCCCCGTCGTCGGGCATCGGCACGGCCGGATCCGCTGCGTTGTCCGGATCCGCTGCGTTGTCCGGATGCGCGGCCCCGGCGGGTTCCCGGTCCGCCGGGGCGCTGGTCTCCGCGGCAGCCGCCCGGGCGCGGGCGCGTTCAGCAGCCCGCAACTGCCGCCGGGTCAGCGGCGGGTCGCCCGGGGGGTGCTGATCGTTCATCGCCCGGACGATCACACCTCGAGGAGTTCCTTCTCCTTGCCGGCGAGCAGGGAGTCGATCTCGTCGGTGTGCTGACGGGTGAGGCTGTCCAGGTCGTTCTGGGCCCGTCCTACCTCGTCCTCCCCCACGTCACCGTCCTTGGCGAGCTTGTCCAGGTCCTCGCGCGCCTTCCGCCGGATGCTGCGCACCGAGACCCGGGCCTCCTCCCCTTTGGCCTTGGCGAGTTTGACGTAGTCACGGCGGCGTTCCTCGGTGAGCGCCGGCAGGACCACCCGGATCATGACGCCGTCGTTGGAGGGGTTCACGCCGAGGTCGGATTCGCGCAGGGTCTTCTCGATGGCGCTCATCGACGACTTGTCGTACGGGGAGATCAGCACCGTGCGGGCCTCTGGGATCGTCATCGAGGCCAACTGCTGCAGCGGGGTGGGGGCGCCGTAGTAGTCCACCTCGAGCTTGTTGAACATCCCGACGTTGGCCCGGCCGGTGCGGATGCTCCCCAGATCCTCCCGGGCGACGTCGACTGCCTTGGCCATCTTCTCCTCGGCCTCGAGGAGGATGTCATCGATCATGGTCTCTCCTTGTTCGTCGCTGCGGACTTGCCGTTCACCGGGAGGTGACCAGCGTCCCGATCATCTCACCACGCAGGGCGCGGGTGACGTTCCCCGGCTCGCCCATGCCGAACACGTGCATCGGCAGTTCGTTGTCGCGGCAGAGCGCCAGGGCGGTGGAGTCCACCACGCGCAGGTCGCGCTGGATCGCCTCGTCGAAGGTGATGTGTTTGAGCAGTTCGGCGTTCGGGTCGGTGTTCGGGTCGGCGGTGTATACCCCGTCCACACCGTTCTTGCCCACCAGTACTTCCTCGCAGTGGGTCTCCAGCGCGCGTTGGATCGCGACGGTGTCGGTGGAGAAGTACGGCATCCCGGCGCCGGCGCCGAAGATGACCACGCGTCCCTTCTCCAGGTGCCGGATGGCTCGCAGCGGGATGTAGGGCTCGGCCACCTGACCCATGGTGATCGCGGTCTGGACCCGCGTGTTCACGCCTGCCTTTTCCAGGAAGTCCTGCAGTGCCAGGCAGTTCATCACCGTGCCCAGCATCCCCATGTAGTCCGCGCGGGCCCGGTCCAGGCCCCGCTGGGACAGTTCGGCGCCGCGGAAGAAGTTGCCGCCACCCACCACGATGCCGACCTCGACTCCGTCCATGGCGGCCACCGCGACTTCCTGGGCCACCCCGGACACCACATCGGGGTCCAGACCCACTCGTCCTCCGCCGAACACCTCCCCGGACAACTTCAACAGGACTCGACGTCGGGCCGGGTTGGTGGTGCTCATCGGTGCTCCCTGGTGCTGGTCAGCAGGCTTGGTCCATCATGCCGCAGGCGTCGGTGACGGTGCGCACAGGCGAACCGCTCCGGCCCCGCCGGGGCGGGGCCGGAGCGGCTACGGTGGTTCAGGCTCCGACGCGGAACCGCACGAACCCGGTGATCTTCCCCCCGGCTTCGTCGACGATCTGCCCGACCGTCTTCTTCGGGTCGCGGGCGAACGGCTGGTCCAGCAGGACGTTCTCCTTGAAGAACCCGTTCAACCGGCCCTCGATGATCTTGGGCATGGCCCGTTCCGGCTTGCCCTCCGCGCGGGCGGTCTCCTCGGCGATCCGGCGCTCGTCGGCGACCAGGTCCTCGGGAACGTCCTCGCGGGTGAGGTAGGTGGGGCTGAAGGCGGCGATGTGCATGGCCACGTCGCGGGCCACCGCTCCCCCGGCCTCGTCGCTGGCCACCAGGACCCCGACCTGCGGGGGCAGGTCCTTGGAGGTGCGGTGCAGGTACTCGGTGAGCACCTCGCCTTCGATCCGGGCGAGGCGGCGCACCACCAGTTTCTCTCCGAGCGTCGCGGCGGTCTCGTCCACGATCGCCTGCAGCGGGCGCCCGTCGACCTCCACCTGGAGCAGCCCCTCGGCGTCCTGCGCCTCGGAGTTGCTCGCCGCGGTCACGACGGTCTGGGCCAGTTGGCCGAAGGTGTCGTTCTTGGCCACGAAGTCGGTCTCGGAGTTGACTTCGACCAGGACGCCCCGCTGCCCGGATTCGCCGGCGATGATCGAGGTGGCCACCAGTCCGTCGGACGCGGCGCGGTCCTCCCGCTTGCTCACGCCCTTCAGTCCCTTGATGCGGATGATCTCCAGGGCCTTCTCGCTGTCGCCGTCGGCCTCATCAAGGGCCTTCTTGACGTCGAGCATGCCGGCACCGGTGCGCTCCCGGAGCGCCTTGATGTCAGCGGCGGTGTAATTCGCCATCAGTGTCCTTCCAGAGTGTGGGGGTCTTAGGCAGTCTCGGTGGTGTCGTCCGTCGAGGCGTTCTGGACCGGGGCCTCCTCGTGGGCGGCCGGAGCGGTCTGAGGTGCAGTGGCCTCCTCGGGACGATCCTCGGTGGGCGCCTCGGCAGGGGCGCTGACGGCCTCGGCCTCTTCGGCAGCGGCGGCGACGTCCGCGGCCTCGTTGATGCCGCCGGCCACCTGCTGGGCAGCCTCGGCCTCGGGTGAGGGCTCCTCGGCCGCGGCCACCGAGACCGCACCGGAACCCTCCGACTCGTGGGTCGCGAGCAGTTCACGCTCCCACTCGGCCAGCGGTTCGGCCTCCTGGCCACCGGACTCGCCCTTGTCGCCGCCGTGGCGGGCGATCAGGCCCTCGGCGACCGCGTCGGCCACCACCCGGGTGAGCAGGGCCACCGAGCGGATCGCGTCGTCGTTGCCGGGGATCGGGTAGTCCACTTCGTCCGGGTCGCAGTTGGTGTCCAGGATCGCGACCACCGGGATGTTCAGTTTGCGCGCCTCGGCGACCGCCAGGTGCTCCTTCTTGGTGTCGACGATCCACACCGCGGAGGGCACCTTGGCCATGTCGCGGATACCGCCGAGGGTGCGGGCGAGTTTGTCCCGCTCCCGGCGCTGCATGAGCAGTTCCTTCTTGGTGTAGGCCGAACCCGCGACGTCATCGAGGTCGACCTCTTCGAGTTCCTTCATCCGCTGCAGACGCTTGGAGACGGTCCCGAAGTTGGTGAGCATGCCGCCCAACCACCGCTGGTTGACGTAGGGCATCCCCACGCGAGTGGCTTGTTCCTCGATGGCTTCCTGTGCCTGCTTCTTCGTGCCGACGAACAGGATCGTGCCGCCGTGGGCGACGGTGTCCTTGACGAAGGAATAGGCACGGTCGATGTCCTGCAGCGACTTCTGCAGGTCGATGATGTAGATCCCGTTGCGTTCGGTGAAGATGAAGCGCTTCATCTTCGGGTTCCACCGGCGGGTCTGGTGCCCGAAGTGGACGCCGCTCTCCAGGAGCTGGCGCATGGTGACAACAGCCATGGCTGGGTCCTTTCGCCGCGACCGGCCGGCCGCGGATCGGGTGCGCGCGAGGCGCACGGTTTCGGTTGTTCGTGACCACCGAGGTGCGGTGGCGACTCCTGGTGTTCACGGCCACGCGGCACCGCAACAACGTTGCGGACCTCGCCACGCGGCCCCCGAGGGCAGGTGAACACGCGATGTCAGCCGATTCGTCGCAGGACAAGCCCGCAGACCCACCGGCTGCGGGCCCCATCGTACCCGATCGGGTCTTCCCACCCCAGAGCAGGTACCCGCCCAGAGCCGCGGGCCAGCTGAGATCCTGCTCACGTTCCGATCCGTACACCCGGCGGCTATCCACACCTGGCGGCCGGTTCGCCGGATCCTCCACATCCTCCCGCAGGTGACCGCCGTCCCGGTACCGCATCGGGCAGGCTCGGTCTCCCGCGCACGCTCGGCCCCGGTGCCGGTGCGGCGGGAGGGAGCCGGTCTGCGCCAGGAGGGAGGGTACGGCCATGGGTATCCGTGCGGCAGGCGCTGGGGTGCTCGCCGTCGGCGCGGTGGCACTTGCCGCTGCGCTGGGACCCGCCGGGGACGCACCGCCTGGCGGGCCCGCCGGGGACGCACCGCGTGACGGGCAGCACGTCGACGTCGGGCCGCACGGTGCCGCGGGCTGGGCGGCCGAGCGGTCGCCCCTGGTGGAATACGCCTGGCCGCTACGCCCAGAACCCCGGGTGGAGCGCAGCTTCGAGGCGCCGGATCGCCCCTGGGGCGCGGGTCACCGCGGGGTGGACCTTGCGGCGGCGGCCCCCTCCCAGCCCGTGCACGCGGCGGCGGGAGGTGTGGTGGTGTTCGCCGGCCGCGTGGTGGACCGCACCGTCGTCTCGATCGACCATCCCGACGGCATCCGGACCACCTACGAGCCCGTCGAACCTGCCGTCCGGGTCGGGGACACGGTGACCCGAGGCACCGTGATCGGTCATCTGTCCGGGTGGGAGGCCGAACCGCACTGCGCCCGCGACTGTCTGCACTGGGGCGCGCGGGTCGGGGACCGGACGTACCTGGATCCGCTGACGCTGGTGGGCGCGGAGCCGGTGACGATCCGGCTGTACCCGTACTGAGAGCACCCGGGCGGGTCCGCCGCAGCGGGCCGGTCAGGCCCGGGGGTGGGCCTGGTGGAACGCGGCACGGAGTCTGTCGGTGGAGATGTGGGTGTAGCGCTGGGTGGTGTGCAGGGAGGAGTGACCCAGGACCTCCTGGACCGAGCGCAGGTCCGAACCGCCCTCCAGCAGGTGGGTGGCCGCCGAGTGCCGCAACCCGTGCGGTGCCAGATCCCGTACACCCGCCAGGGCGGTGAGGTGGTGAACCATCGAACGCACCTGCCGGGCCCCGAGCCGGCCGCCTCGCACCCCGAGGAAGAGCGCGGGCGGGCTGTGTTCGGCAGCGAGGTCCTCCCGCGTGTCCAGCCACCGTTGCAGGGCCCTGGCCGCCGGCACCCCGAAGGGCACCATGCGTTCCCTGCCCCCCTTGCCCAGCACGAGGACCAGCCTCTCGGCGAAGTTCACGTGGGACAGGTCGAGGGCGACCAGTTCCCCGATCCGCACACCCGAGGCGTACAGCAGTTCCAGGACCGCCCAGTCCCGAACCTCGACCGGGCCGTCGTCGGCTCGCTCCTCCGCGGTCCGCAGCAGCGTCGCCGCCTCCTCGGCCGTCAGCACGTGCGGGACCACCTTGTCCGCACGCGGCGCGAGCAGCCGCGGACCGGGATCGACCGCTAACCGGCCGGTGTCGGCAGCCCAGGCGGTGAACGTGCGTGCCGCCGCCGCGCGCCGGGCGAGGCTGGCGCGGCTATGACCCCGATGCGACAGGCCCGCCAACCAGTGCCGCAGTGCGGTCAGGTCCAAGGCCTGCAGGTCGCTGCGCTCGGCCTCCGAGGCCAGCGGCGGCAGGCTCGATAGGAGCGCGGCAGCGTCACTGCGGTAACCGCGAACCGTGTGCTGCGACAACCCGCGTTGCAGTTCCAGATGGGCGGCGAAGGCCTCCAGGACCTGGGCATCTCCGGGCCGGCTCCCGTCCGGATCGTGCTGTCCCTGGGCCATGGGGCCACTGTCGCACGGCCGCATCGACCACCGGGAGCGCGACACGGCGCCGGACGTGGCCACCCCTGTCAGGGCCGGCCGGACGGTCGTGGTCGTGACCGACGTTCAGCCCGCCCGGCGCCAGCCGACGCCGTCCCGGCGGACGTGGCCGCCCAGTTCCAGCATGCCGAGCGCGGCACGGACCTGGGTCACGGTCAATCCGGAGGCGCGCACCAGGTTGTCGAAACCGGCAGCGGCCCGCGCGGGCAGGGCGTCCATCACCCGGGCCTGCTCGGGACCCAGGTCATCCAGCAGCCCGGGCTGGACGGCCGGCTCGGCCCCCTGGACCGTGCCGAGGGGGCTGATCAGTTCCAGGACGTCGGTGGCGCCGGTGACCAGTACCGCCTCACCGTCCCGGATCATCCGGTGGCACCCGGCCGAGGCCGCCGAGGTCACCGGCCCGGGATAGGCCCCGACCGGGCGGAGCAACTCCCCGGCGGCCCGGGCGGTGTTCAACGCCCCGGACCGCCATCCCGCCTCGACCACCACCGTCGCCCGGCCCAGTGCGGCGATCAGCCGGTTGCGGCGCAGGAACCGTGAGCGCATCGGTGCGGTCCCGGGCGGCACCTCGGCCAGTACCGCGCCGCAGTCGGCAACCTGCTGCAACAGGGAGCTGTTGGCGTGCGGGTAGAACCGATCCAGCCCGCCGGCCATCACCGCCACCACCGGGGCCTCGGCGGCCAGCGCGGCCTGGTGTGCGGCGGCATCGATGCCGAACGCCCCGCCGGAGACGATCGTGACCCGCTCGCTACCGATCTCATAGGCCAGGTCCTGGGCCGCCCGCTGACCGTAGTCGGTGCACGCCCGCGCACCCACGATCGACACCGATGTCGCGGCGAGGTGGGCAGGGTTTCCCGGCCCCAGCGCCCACAAGCACCACGGCGGATCCGGAAGGTCATCGACGGGGACGGGCCAGTCCTCGTCGCCCGGTATCAGCAGCCGGCCCCCGCGGCGGGTGATGACGTCGAGTTCCCGGCGCGGATCGAGGTTGTGCAACCGGGGCAGCCATCGCCCAGCGGCGGCGGCCCACTGCGGAGCAGGACGCATACCGGGCGGGGCGCCCTGTCCGCCGCGGTACAACCAGTCCAGCGCAGCCACGGGCCCGGACGTTGCGAGGAGCGGCCGGGCGGCGGCGTCGTCGGACTCGGCGATGCGGCTCCAGGCCGCCGCCGCCAGACGTGAGTCGGTGATGTCGAATGGCGGTTCAGTCATGGGCTTCCCTCAGCCGCAGGGTGAAGGCCGCGGCGATGTCGTCGGCGGTGATGCGGTCACGGTCAGCCAGGTCGGTCAGCGTCCAGGCCAACCGCAGGATCCGATCGAATCCGCGCATGGTGATCTGACGCCGGTCCCGGGCCCGTTCCAGGTCCCGGGTGAGGTGAGCGCCGGCGGCGGCCGTCCGCTCGCGGACCCAACTGCCGGGCGCCTTGGCGTAACTGTCCCACCGGGTGCCGGTGAGGCGGTGGCGCATCCGGTCCCGCGCTTGGTGCACCCGCGCCCGCACTGCCGCGGTCGGTTCCGGCGCAGAGGCCAGCGCCAGCTCCGCCCGGGACAGCGGTTCCACCCTGATCTGGATGTCCACCCGGTCCAGCACCGGTCCCGAGAGCCGGCCGCGGTAACGCCGGAGCATGTGGGGCGTGCAGGAGCACCGCGACTGTGGATCCCCGGCGAACCCGCACGGGCACGGATTGGCCGCCAGGACCAGTTGGATCCGGGCCGGGTACCAGGTGTGGGCACCGGAGCGGTCCAGCACCACGCGTCCCGCTTCGAGGGGTTGGCGCAGGACCTCGAGGACGCGGCTGGAGAACTCCGGGGCCTCGTCCAGGAACAGCACGCCGCAGTGGGCGCGGGAGATGGCCCCGGGGCGGGGCATGCCGCTTCCGCCGCCGACGATCGCCGGTGCCGAGGCGGTGTGGTGCGGGCTTTCGAAGGGTGGCCGGCGGATCAGCCCGCCCGAGGCCTGGAAGGTCCCGCACAGTGAGTGCACCGAGGTCACCTCCAGCGCATCGGCATCGTCCAGGTCCGGTAGCAGGCCGGGAAGGCGGGACGCCAGCATGGTCTTGCCCGTGCCCGGCGGCCCCTCCATCAACAGGTGGTACCCGCCGGCGGCAGCGACCTCCAGGGCGTGCCGTGCCTGGTGCTGGGCCAGGACGTCCCGAAGGTCGGGAACGTCCTGGGTCCGGCCGTCGGTTGCCTCGGACTGTGGGGCACTGGGTGGGAACCGGCTCCGGATCCGGTCCCGCACCTCCTGGTCGATGGGCACGCCGTAGTGCTCGGCGACGTCCATCAGGTGGTCCACGCCGGTGACCCGGGCCCCGTGCACCAGGCCTGCCTCAGCGGCGTTCATCCGCGGTACCACGACGTCGGGATAACCGGCCCGGACCGCCGCGTGCACCGCCGGCAGCACCCCGCGGGCAGGTTGCACGCGCCCGTCCAGGCTGAGTTCTCCCAGGTGCACGGTCTGCTCCACCCGCGAAGAGCGGATCTGACCGTCCGCGCACAGGATCGACGTGGCCAGGGCCAGGTCATAGACCGAGCCTCGCTTGGGCACATCGGCCGGCGCCAGGTTGACCACCACCTTCTTCTCCGGCCACCTCAGTCCGGAGTGCTTCAGCGCGACCTTCACCCGGTGCTTGGCCTCCTTCATCGCGGTGTTCACCGAGCCCACGATCGTCGCGTCGGGGATACCGGATCCGGCGTCGGCCTGCACCTCCACCAGCACGCCGCGCATCCCGACCAGGGCCACCGCCCAGGTCCTGCCCAGGCCATTCATGACGGCGTCTGGCCGAGCGCCGCGCTCCGGGGCCGGACTGGTTGCCGGATTGCCATGTGACCACCTCCGTGCCGCAGCCTGCCAAGCGGGCCGGGCGGCGCGGCAGCGGGCGGCCCTGGGTTGTGGACGGGCGGCGCCCCGGCCGTCCGCTGTGGATCGGGGCCCATCGTCATGGTCGCAAGCCGGGACGCAGGTGATCCCAGCCGCACGCGCGCGTGGTCGCAGCCGGCGCGCGGGTGGTCGCAGCCGGCGCGCGGGTGTCAGGTGACCGAGCGCAGGTGCTGCACGAGCGCGTCACGACCCGGCTGCAGCAGCACCGCCACCACGTCGATGCGCACTGCGGGGAAGTATTGCGGGCAGCGCGCCAGGTAGTGGGCCGCGAGGCGGCGCAGTCGCCGTAGTTTCGCCCCGGCCACGGCCTCCGCGGGCGTTCCGAACCTGCTGGAGGTACGGGTCTTGACCTCCACGATGACAAGCGTCGACCCGTCCTGGGCGACGATGTCGATCTCGCCATCCCGGCACCGCCAGTTGGTGGCGAGGACCTGCATGCCGTGGTTGCGGAGCCAACCGGCAGCGATGTGTTCGCCCCGCGCCCCGACGCGCTGGTTCTCGGCCACCGTCACCTCCTGCGCCGAGTGTGCCGGCCGGCCCGCCCTCGGCACCGGCCCTGCGGCGATGGCTGTGGAGCGAGGGTCTGCTTGTGGACTCAGCCCTCGGGCAACTCCAGGTCCGGTTTGGCCAGTTCCTCCACGTTGACGTCCTTGAACGTCACCACCCGCACCGATTTGACGAACCGGGCGGAGCGGTACACGTCCCACACCCAGGCGTCCCCGAGGGTCAATTCGAAGAAGACCTCACCGCCTGCGGAGTGCACCTGCAGGTCCACGTGGTTGGCGAGGTAGAAACGTCGTTCGGTCTCCACCACGTAGGAGAACAACCCGACCACGTCGCGGTACTCCCGGTAGAGCGACAACTCCGCTTCGGTCTCGTAGTTCTCCAGGTCGTCGGCGCTCACAGGTCCATCATGCCTTGCTGCACGTGGGCTTCGGTGCCCGGCAATGCCCAACTGCGGCGGTGCCACCGGGTCGGTCCGTGCATCCGTAGCGCGTTCATGTGCTCGGGGGCGGCATAGCCCTTGTTCTCCGCCCAGGCGAACTCGGGATGCTCCTGGTGCAGGTTCACCATCAACTCATCGCGTTCACACTTGGCCAGGACGCTGGCGGCGGCAACGCTCGCGCACTGCAGGTCGGCCTTGATGCGGGTGTGCACCACCGGCGCTTCCCCGGCGAACCAACCGGGCCAGGTGCCCGTGGGGGCCGCGTCCGGCACGTCCGTCAGCGGGAGCAACGCGTCCGCCTGCTCGAACGCAGCCGCCGGCGCGGGGGACGCGCCGTGGATGTCCGGATCCGGAGCCGCGGGAGGGGCCCCGCGGGGGGCCGTCCCGGTCAACCAGTCGTGATGACCGTCCAGGATCACCGCCGAGGGGTGCACTCCTTGTGCGATCACCGCGGCCAGTGCCCGCTTGCCCGCCAGCCGCAGGGCAGCCGTCAGTCCCACCTCGTCGATCTCGGCCGCATCGGCGTGACCCACGGCGCTGGCCCGGCACCAGCGCCGGATCGGTTCGCACAACCGCTGCCTTACGTGCGCCGGCAGCAACTTGGAATCACGTAATCCGGCCGGGATGCGGCCGGTGCTCTGGTCGACCACCACCACGCCCACGCTCACCGGTCCGGCGAGGGCGCCGCGCCCCACCTCGTCCATCCCGGCCACCAGCCGGTGGCCGGAGGCGAGCAGGTCCCTCTCCATCCGCCGGCCCGGGGGGCGGGTGCTCCGTCGAGGCGTCCTGGTACGCGCCCGGTCGCGCATAGCGCCGGAGCCGGGAGGTTCTCGCAACCGGTCACTGGTGGCCACGGACACCAGTGTCTCAGGTCGGGTCCGGGACGTGAGCGAAGACGTCATCGGCACGGGAGAGCAACCCGAACCGGTCCACCGGCCACACCAGCACGAAGGCGCGTCCGGTCACGTGGTCCTCCGGCACGAACCCTCCCCCGGCGGCTCCCCCGTGGTAGCGGGAGTCCGCTGACCGCGGCCGGTTATCGCCCATCACCCACAGGTGCTCGGCGGGCACCTGCACGTCGAACTCGTCCTCGCTCGGTGCCACCCCGTCGGCGAGGTAGGCGCTCTCATCGATCGCCGCACCGTTGACCAGGACGCGGCCCTGCTCGTCGCAGCACTCCACGTGGTCCCCGGGCAGCCCGATGACCCGTTTGATGACGTGCTCGTTGGCGTGCTGGGGCAGGATCCCGATGAACGTCAGTATCTGCTGCACCGTGGACGGCTCCGGCGCCGGGGTGTCCCGCAGCCAGCCGCCCGGGTCCACGAACACCACCACGTCACCGCGATCGATGTCGCTGATCGTGGGCACCAGTTTGTTGACCACCAGCCGGTCCCCCACGTCCAGGGTGTCCTGCATAGACACGCTCGGGATGTAGAACGCCTGGGCGAGGAACGTCTTGATCACGAAGGACAGCACCAGCGCGATCGCGACCACGATCGCGGTCTCCCGCAGGAAACCGGCGACCGGACCGCGGCGGCGCGAACTGCGCCTGCGTGAGGACCCGGCGGCGTCCCGTTCCGGGGCGGCCCCCTCGGGCGTCATACCGGCTTCCCCGTCGTCGTCACCGTCGCCGCCGGAGCGGCCACGGGTACTGTCCTCCACCGAACACCGGCCGGCGCCGGTCAGTTCGTCGGCGTGGTCTCGCGCTTCTCGCGGATGCGAGTGGCCTTACCCTGTCGGCCGCGCAAGTAGTACAACTTCGCCCGTCGCACGTCACCGCGGGTGACGCGTTCGATCCGCTCGATCGTGGGTGAGTGCACCGGGAAGGTCCGTTCCACCCCGACGCCGAAACTCGCCTTGCGGACGGTGAACGTCTCCCGCACACCGCCTCCGTTGCGCGCGATCACGGTGCCCTGGAACACCTGGACCCGCGAACGGCTGCCCTCCACGACCTTCACGTGCACCTTGACGTTGTCTCCGGGGCGGAAGTCGGGTAGGTCGGTGCGCAGCGATGCTGCGTCTACGTCGTCCAGGATGTTCATGGTGTGCCTTTCCGCCGTGCCGCAGGTCACGCGCGCTGATCCGGGCGGCCGGGCCGCCGGCGATGGTCTGAGAGGGTCACCCTCGCGGGTGTGCACGCACTCCCCTGCGGCAGAGGCGTGGAACGGGGCGACCTCGGGCAATTCTGCCACATCCGGCGGCGCCCTCCAGCTCAGCCTTCCGATGGATCCAGGGTGAGTTCCATCACGAAGTCCGCTTCGGTGGCCGTCCCGACGGTGAACGTCTTGGTCCCCACCCGGGTGAAGCCCTGGGCGTGATAGAAGCGTTGGGCGCGTTCGTTGAGTTGGTTCACGCCCAACCAGATCGATGCCCTGTCCCGGGCGCGGGCCTCGTCGATGGCGGCGCGCAGCAGCGCGGCCCCCACGCCCCGCCGGTGGTGTTCGGGCAGCACGTAGATCTTGCTCAGCTCGGCGCACGGGCGCCCGGTGACCGCCGAGCGTACATCGGGGTCCTGCGGCTCCGCGTCGATCACCATCGTGTACCCGACGACGGCGTCCCCGACGGTGGCGATCAGTACCTGGCGTTCCCGGGCACGCAGGTAGGCCCGGAAGCGGGGGGCGCTGAGGTTCTGGGCGATGAACCGCTCCACATCCTCCGGCGGGGTGTGCGGAGGGCAGGCCAGCGGAAAGGTGCGGGCGGCGACCGCGGCGAGTTCCTCCACGTCGGCCGCCTTGGCGCGCCGCACCTGCACCGGACCCAGGGCGTCGATCAGGTCCGGGCGACGCTCGGCGGTACGGCGCACCGCCTGCGCGCGCCGCCAGCGGGAGATCTGCCGGTGGTCGCCCGAGCGCAACACCGGCGGTACTTCCAGGCCGCGCCAGTAAGCGGGCTTGGTGTACACCGGGTACTCCAGCAACCCGCTGGCGCCATGGGACTCCTCGGCCAGGGACTCGGGGTTGCCGAGCACGCCGGGCAGGAGCCGGGCGACCGCCTCGATGATGACCAGGGCGGCCACCTCACCCCCGCCCAGGACGTAGTCGCCGATGGAGATCTCCCGGACGCTCATCCCGGGCACCTCCCGGTAGTGCTCTGCCACCCGGGCGTCGATACCTTCGTACCGGCCGCAGGCGAAGACCAATTGCGCCCCGGCGGAGACCAGCAGGGCCAGTTCCTCGGCGACCGACTGGGTCAACGGCTCGCCGGCCGGGGAGGGCAGCACCACGATCCGGTCGTGATGGTCCCCGGTGCCGACCACGTCGTCCAGGGCCCGGCCCCATACGTCCGGGCGCATCACCATGCCCGCACCGCCGCCGAACGGGGTGTCGTCGACGGTGCGGTGCGCGTCGGTGGTCCAGTCGCGCAGGTCGTGCACCTCGATGGTCAGCAATCCGTCGCGCCGGGCCTTGCCCACCAGCGACAGGTCGAGGGGGGCCAGGTACTGCGGGAAGATGCTGACCACATCGATCCGCCCGGTCACTGGTCCGGCTCCGTTCCCGGCAGGAGCCCGGCAGGGGCGTCGATGGTGACCGTTCCGGCGTCGGGGTCCACCTCCGGAACGATCTGGGTGACGAACGGCACCAGCACGCTCTGCCCGTCCGGCGTGCGCAGGACGAGTACGTCCTGGGCGGGAAGGTGCTGCACCCCCTCCACCACGCCGAGGTGGTCACCGGCCGGACTATGTGCGCTCAGCCCCCGCAGTTCGTGGGGGTACCAGGCATCCGGTTCGGGCACGGGCTCGCCGAGGAGTACCACGCCGCGCAATTCTTCGGCGGCGGTGCGGTCCTCGTGCCCGGCGAACCGGGCGTGGTGGGCGCCGCGGTGCACCCGCAGGGCGGTCACGGTCAGTGGTCCGCGCTCGGCGGGGTCGGTGTGCACCGTCGTGCCCACGGCCAGCCGTCGCGCGGGGTCGTCGGTGTGCACGAGCAACCGGACGTCACCTCGCAGGCCGTGCGCGGGCCCGATGGTGGCCAGCCGCAGCAGCGGCCCCTGCCCGGTTCCTGCGTTCGCGAGGGGGTCCTCGGTGGTCACGGGTCGATCATGGCCTGCCGGCCGCCTTCGCCCTGACCGGCCGGGTGGTGCGCCCGGCTCGGGCGCCGCGGGACCGCTGCTGGTGCACGATCAGCGCCGGTCGGTGTCCACCACGTCCACCCGCACGGGCCCGTCGGTGGCCAGGGCACCGATCACGGTGCGCAGCGCCCGGGCGGTGCGCCCGGAGCGGCCGATCACCCGGCCCAGGTCCCGGGGGTTGACGCGCACCTCGAGCAGGTCGCCACGGCGCAGCGTCTTGGTGTCCACCCGCACGTCGTCCGGGTTGTCCACGATCCCTCGCACGAGGTGCTCCAGCGCGTCGGCGAGCATCAGGCTTGCGCTTCTGCGTCTTCGCCGTCCTGGCCTGCGTCGTCGGCGTCGCCCTCGTCAGCGGACTCCTGGCCGGCTGCTTCCTCCTTGGCCTTGGCGGCCTCGGCCTTGCGCAACTCGGCGGCGGCCTCCGCGGCCTCGACGGCGGCCGCGGTGTCCTCGCCGCCTTCCTTGGTCTTCAGTGTTCCCTCGGCGCCGGGCAGACCCTTGAAGGTCTGCCAGTCCCCGGTCACCTTCAGCAGCGCCAGCACCTGTTCGGAGGGCTGGGCGCCCACGCCGAGCCAGTACTGGGCCCGCTCGGAGTTGACCTCGATGAACGACGGTTCCTCGGTCGGGTGGTACTTACCGATCTCCTCGATCACCCGGCCATCACGCTTGGTGCGGGAGTCGGCGACGACGATGCGGTAGTGGGGCGAGCGGATCTTGCCCAGGCGCTTCAAACGGATCTTGACGGCCACGGTAGTGGTTACTCCTCAGGTTCGGATGGGCTCACAACACTCGCCCCGTGGGGATCGGGGTGGTGCGCGGCCGGGACACACCGCCGCACCCGGTGAGAGGGCCGGGCGCAGCAATGGGTACAGCGGGTTATTGTGCCAGATCGCACCTGCCCCGTGCCAGCACGGCCGGGCCATGCCGGTGGGAGATCGACCACAGTGGCGCTGCCGGCCGGGTGGCGCAGGTCCGGCCGGTGCGCCGTGCAGCGCCGGCCACCTGCCGTCAGGACCAGCGGAAGGTGCGGGCACCGACGGCGAACAGCACCACGCTGTAGCCGGCGAGCACGGCTAGTTGCAGCCACGGGACGGTGGTGCCGAACCATCCTTCGGACATCGCTTGGCTGACCGCTCCCAAGGGGGTATAGGTGGCGATCGTCTGCAGCGTCTCGGGCATCATCGGACCCGGAGTCCACAGTCCGGCGAAGAACAGCATCGGGAAGTACACCAGCATGCCGATACCGGAGGCGACGTTGGCCTTGGGCGCCAATCCGCCGATGAGCAGACCCACCCCGAGCATGGCGGCCGAGCCCAGCAGGAACGTGCTCAGCACCACCGGCCACTGGCCCGGCATCGGCACGTCGAAGAACACCACGCCGGCGGTGACGGCGAGCGGGGCTGCGATGAGCAGGGTGAGCACGCTGATCACCAGATGGGCGTACAGCACGCCGGCCGGGCGCATCGGGGTGGTGGACAAGCGGCGGAAGATGCCCTGCTCGCGGTAACCGGCGAGATAGGCCGGCAGGGTGGTCAGCCCCACGGTGGCGATCGCCACCGCAACCAGGGCGGGGGTGAACAGGTGGATCACCAGCGTTCCGTCCCAGGCCGGGCCCATGCCCTCCACCGGGGTGCGCATGCCGGGGATGGCGTATCCCATACCCACCATCAGCATGGTGGGAAAGACCAGCGCGAAGAAGACCGATCCGTGGTCGCGGCTGAACAACCGGGCTTCGGTGCGGGTGAGTTGGCCCAGCCCGCGCGGGATCAGCGCTCGGGTCGCGCCGGTGCTCGGGACGGGGGTGGTGGTGGCGCTCATGCCGGGACCTCCGAGTCGGTGAGGGTCAGTTCGCGACCGGTGGTGGCCACGAACACGTCTTCCAGGGAACGGTTCAGGGTGCGGATCTCGTCGGGCACGATGTCCACCTCGGCCAGTGCGAGGAGCGTTGCCGGCAGGACCGTGCGGCTGCCGGTGACCTCGAGTTCGGGGCCGATGTGCCGCACGGAGTCCACGTCGGCCAGGTCGGTCAGGATGGCCTCGTCGATGGGGTCGGCCAGGCGCATGCGGAAGGTCCGGCGGTCCTCCAGCCCTGCGATCAGGGCGGTGGGGCTGCCCTCGGCGACGATCCGGCCGGCGTCGATGATGGCCAGCCGGTCGCAGAGCCGTTCGGCTTCCTCCATGAAGTGGGTGACCAGCACGATCGTCACGCCGCTGGACCGCACTTGCTCGATGAGACGCCAGGTGTCCCGGCGTGCCTGAGGGTCCAGCCCGGTGGTGAGTTCGTCCAGGATCGCCACCTTCGGGTTGCCGATCAGCGCCAGAGCGATGGACAGGCGTTGTTGCTGTCCCCCGGAGAGCGCCTCGAACCGGGTGTGTCGTTTGCCGCTCAGGTCCAGCATCTCCAGTAGTTCGTCGGCATCGGCCGGGTCGGAGTAGAAGGAGGCATACAGTCGCATCGCCTCCCCCGCGGTGATCTTGGCGGGCAGCCGGGAACTCTGCAGTTGCACCCCGAGCACCTCCCGGACCGCGGCCGGGTCGCGCTGCGGGTCGCAGCCGAGGACACGGACGGTGCCGGAGTCGGCGGTGCGCAATCCTGCCAGGCATTCCACCGTGGTGGTCTTCCCGGCTCCGTTGGGGCCCAGGAGCCCGAAGATCTCTCCGGCGTGCACGCGCAGGCTCACGTCGTCGACCGCGACGGTGCTCCCGTAGGACTTGCGTAGGTTCTCGATCTCGATGACCGGTGTTGGGGTCATGGTTTACTCCACGGGTTTGATGGGGATGGTGCGGGTCGCCAGGTGGAAGGCGAGGGTGGCCAGGGCGATGACCGCCACGGCGGCGCCCACCGCCCATCCGGTTCCGGTGGGAAGGCCGAGCCATTGCTGGATCGGGGCGTCCGATGCGGTCAGGGCGACCATCACGAGCACCGGGCCCACCGTGGGAATCAGCAACAGGGTGGCCGCCAGGGGATGGAAGCGGTAATAGGTGATTCCGACGAGCAGTCCGCAGATGATGCCGGTGATGGCCAACAGTGATTGCGCCACGAACAAGCCCCACAGCCCGTGTGCGCCGAAGACCTGCTCCTGGTCGAAGGGGATGGGGGCGGCGGGGAAGACGGCGCGTTCGACCGCTGCGAGCAGCGCCAGGCCCGCCCCGTAGGTGGGGCCCATCAGCAGCGCGGTGGCCACGTTGGCCCGGATGAACGAGCGTCGGGTCATCCCGGAGGTGACGTGCACCGGTAGGTAGGCGAGCACGAAGATGATCGCCAGGGAGAACGGGAACCACGTGGCCCCGTGCGTGCCGTATTGGGCGATGACCACTCGGGTGGGGATGACGCCGCTCATCAGTATGTGGGCGCCGACCAGGATGAGGACCACGACCGCCCAGAACCATCCGGCTACGAGGGCGTGGGCCGAGACCAGCCTCTTCGTCGCCGTCAGCCAGGTGGGACGGTGCGCGGTGCCGGCGGTCATGATTCCTCCCCGGAGGTCAGGTGGACGAACAGGTCCTGCATCGGGACGGGCCCGACCTCCACGTCCGCGGCACGGGCGCGACGGTGCAGGTCGGCGTCGACGCTGCCGAAGACGGTGACCTTCTCGGTGGGTCCCAGGGATTGGGTGGACAACACCTGCAGGCCGTTGGTGAGTTCCCGGACGGCGGCGGCCGGACCGATCAGCGCCGCTCCCCTGCTTCGCAGTTCCTCGGCGTCGTCGTGGATGAGCACCCGGCCCCGGTCCAGGATGGTCACGGTGGCGAAGAGTTGCTCGATCTCGCTGATCAGGTGGCTGGAGAGCACGATCGTGCGCGGGTGGTCGACGTAATCGGCCAGCAGTAGGTCGTAGAACCGGTACCGGGACGGGGCATCCATCCCCAGATGGACCTCGTCGAAGAAGGTGACCGGTGCCCGGCTGGCCAATCCGATCGTCACCCCGAGCGCCGAGCGCTGCCCGCGGGAGAGCTTGTCCGGGCGTTTGCGCGGGGACAACTCGAAGGCGTCGAGGAGCTCTGCCGCGTAGTCGGGGTCCCAGTGACGGCGGACATCGGCGAAGTAGTTCAGGTTGGTGCGGATCTTCTCGTCGGTGAGGACGTCTCCGCTCTCCCGGATCAGGCAGATGTCGCCCATGACCCGTTCGCTCTCGAACGGGTCCTCGCCATCGACGAGGATCGTACCGCGGGTGGGGCGCCGCAGCGCGGCGATGGTCGACAGCAGGGTGGTCTTGCCCGAGCCGTTGCGCCCGAGCAGACCGTGAATGCTGCCTGCCTCGATGCGCATCGACACGCCGTCCAGCGCGCGGGTGTCCTTGAAGTGCACGGACAGGTCCTGCACCGTGATGGTCAGTCCGGTCATCGGCGGCCTCCGTTGGTGATGTAGGCGAGCAGATCGGCAGGTTCGATGCCGAGCATCCGGGCCTCGGCCAGGACCGGATCGAGCCGGTCGGCGAAGAATGCGTTGCGACGCTCGGCCCGCAGCCGTTCCGGCGCGCCGTCGGCGACGAACATGC
The DNA here is from genome assembly GCA_938004115.1 of uncultured Ruaniaceae bacterium. Classification (GTDB taxonomy): domain Bacteria; phylum Actinomycetota; class Actinomycetes; order Actinomycetales; family Beutenbergiaceae; genus CALKWS01. The sequence continues at coordinate 10,412 of CALKWS010000271.1, read as the reverse complement.
CCACTCCTCGTTGCTTGTAGAGAACTCCCTCGGCGACCAGTTCGGCAAAGGCTTTGGCCGCCGTCGCGGGGTTGATCCGGTAGGTGGTGGCGTACTGCGTGGTGGACATGACCTGATCCCCCGCGTTCAACCGGCCGGCGATGATGTCGGCACGGATCTGGTCGGCGATCTGGATGTAGATCGGCTCCGTACCGTCGAACATCACCCCTCCTCTTGGGTTCATTACTTGACTAATGAACCATAAGACCGAAGAGGTGTCAACCGGGTCCGGCAAATCGGTCCCAGGGGCCGGGAAGCAGTTCGCGCGGACGGGACGCGGTGGTCACCGCCGCGGGGAGCGGCCGGGGCACCCCCGGGCATGCTCAGCCGATGAGCGGCTCAGGCGGCGATCACGCGGCCGCGGCGGATCACCGCACGCGGGTGCGCCAGCACCGCGATGTCCTCGCGCGGGTCGGCGGGGTAGACCACCAGGTCCGCCGGCGCGCCGTCGGCGATCCCGGGTCTGCCCAGGAAGTCGCGCGCGAACCACGATGCGGCAGCGAGCACGTCGAGCGCGGGGACCCCGGCGCGCACCAACTCGGCACACTCGGCGGCGATCTGCCCGTGCGGGATCGTGCCGCCGGCGTCGGTGCCGACCAACAAGGGCACACCTGCCTCATGCAGGTCCCGCACGTGCTGGTACCGACGGCGATGCATCTGCCGCATGCGGGCGGCGAACCGGGGGAACTTCGCCGCACCCTGGTCGGCGATCCGGTCGAACCTGGCCACCTGCAACAACGTTGGCACCACCGGGATCCTGCGCCGTGCCGCGGCGTGGATGTGCTCGGCGCTCATCCCCGTCCCGTGCTCGATACAGTCCACCCCGGCGCTGAGGAGGTCATCGACCGTCTCGGTGGCGAAGGTGTGCACGGTGACGCGCGCCCCCTCGTCGTGGGCCCGGGTCACGGCCTCGGCCAGGACGTCACCGGGCCAGAGCGGCTCCAGGTCGGCCGCCCCGCCGCGGTCACGGTTGATCCAGTCACCGACGAGCTTGACCCAGCCGTCCCCGGAGCGGGCCTGGGCGGCCGCTTCCTCGGGCAGGTGGGCCACCGCCTCCAGTTCCTCGCCGAAGTACCGCAGGTACCGCTTCGGCCGGGCCAGGTGCCGTCCGGAGCGGATGATCTCCGGCACGTCCTCGCGCTCCTGCAGCCACCGGGTGTCGCTCGGCGACCCGGCATCGCGAACCAGCAGGGTTCCGGCGTCCAGGTCCGCCCTGGCCTGGACCAGGGCGGTCTGCTCATCCACCGCTCCCTGCGGGCCCAGGCCGATGTGGCAGTGGACGTCCACCAGCCCCGGCAGCGCCCAGCCCTCGATGACCTGCTCGGCGCCGGCCGGTTCGTCGAGCACGAGCCGTCCGCCCCGGACACCCACCTGCGGCAGGGTCTGCTCGGCACCGCAGAGGATCTCACCGCGGACGATCAGATCCATGGATCAGCGGTTCAGGAACTTCTCGAAACCGGGCGGTAGTTCCAATGATTCGGCGTCCAGCTGATCGGCCTGGTTGCCCACGCCGAAGGACGAGCCCGACCGCGCCTTGGCGGCGCGCTCGGCCGCCTCCCGCTCCTGGCGCGCCCGCTTGGCCGGGTTCCCGGACTTGCCCTTCTTCCGCTTCTTCGGCGGGGCCTGCATCCGGCCGCGGGACTTCTTGCCGGCACCGGGCATGCCACCGGGCATTCCCGGCACGCCCGGCATACCGGGCGGCCCGCCCCCGCGCGCCATCGACCGCATCATCGCCTTGGCCTGGTCGAACCGTTGCACCAGCTGGTTGACCTCGGTCACCGTGGTGCCCGAACCCCGGGCGATGCGCGAGCGGCGCGAACCGTTGAGGATCTTGGGGTTGGCGCGCTCCTGGGGTGTCATGGACTGCACGATCGCCTCGACCCGCACCACATCGCGTTCGTCGAAGTTCTCCAACTGCTCGCGCATCTGGCCCATCCCGGGCAGCATGCCGAGCATCTTCTTCATCGAGCCGAGCTTCTTCATCTGCTGCATCTGGCTGAGGAAGTCGTCCAGGGTGAAGTCACCGTCACCGCTGATCTTCTCGGCGATCTCCGCGGCCTCACGCTCGTCGAAGGCCTTCTCGGCCTGCTCGATCAGCGTGAGCACATCCCCCATGTCCAGGATGCGGGAGGCCATCCGGTCAGGATGGAAGCGTTCGAAGTCGGTGAGTTTCTCACCGGTGGAGGCGAACAGCACCGGTTTGCCGGTCACGGTGCGGATGGACAGCGCGGCACCGCCGCGGGTGTCGCCGTCGAGCTTGGCCAGGACCACCCCGGTGAAACCGACGCCCTCGGCGAAGGCCTGGGCGGTGTTGACCGCGTCCTGCCCGATCATCGCATCGACCACGAAGAGGGTCTCGTCCGGCTGCACCGCGTCCCGGATGTCCGCGGCCTGGGCCATCATCTCCGCGTCCACGCCCGTGCGGCCGGCGGTGTCCACGATCACCACGTCGTGGTGCTTGTCCCGGGCGTGCTCCACCCCGGAGCGTGCGACCTGCACGGGATCGCCGACGCCGTTGCCCGGCTCCGGGGCCCACACCGGCGTGCCCGCTTGCGAGCCGACGATCTGCAACTGGTTGACGGCGTTGGGCCGCTGCAGGTCGGAGGCGACCAGCAGCGGTGTGTGGCCCTGCTCGCGCAGCCAAAGGCCGAGTTTCCCGGCGAGGGTGGTCTTACCCGCACCCTGCAGACCGGCGAGCATGATCACCGTGGGCGGGTGCTTGGCCAGGCGGAGACCGCGCGACTCCCCGCCGAGGATCTCCACGAGTTCCTCGTGGACGATCTTGACGATCTGCTGGCCCGGGTTGAGCGCCTTGGACAACTCGGCGCCGCTGGCCTTCTCCCGCACCGCGGCGGTGAAGGAGCGTACCGCCGGGACCGCCACGTCGGCGTCGAGCAGCGCCCGGCGGATCTGGGAGATCGTGGTCTCGATGTCGGACTCGGACAGCCGGCCCTTCCCGCGCAGGGACTTGAACGTGGCGTTGAGCCGGTCGGACAAACTGGCGAACACTGGCACTTCCTCGAAACTCGACCTCACGTTGCGGGACTCTGGTCAGGATACGCCGTCCCGGGCGGGGAGTGGCCGGGCCCGATCGGGCAGGCCCAGGGTCAGCGCGTGCGCACGCGCCCGGCGTCCGGCTCCCCCGCGGTCGCCGCGATCACCTCGAGCAGATCCTCCAGAGCCTCGGCGAACTCTTCCGCATCGCTGTCGGAATGCCCCAGGAGGTCCTCCATCTCCCGGATCCGCGGATAGTCCCCGAGGTCCTGGACCGAGCGAGGCGCGGGGCGCCCCCCGGACACCTTCCCCTGGTTCGCCTCCTGGGCTGCGGTGAGCAGCAGGTGGCCGAGCAGGAAACTGGCGAATCCCCGGTACACCGTGGCGGCCTGGTGCTGGTCGAAGCCGCTGCTCAGCAGGGTGTCCAGGAACTCCTCGACCATGTCCAGGTTCCGCAGCGGCGGCCGCAACCAGGGAGCGGCAGGGTGGCGCGTGGCGATGAGGGGAAAGATGTGGGGGTGCCGGATGGCCAGGTCCCGCATGTGGTGAGCCAGCCGCCACAGGTAGCCGCGCCATCCGCCGCGGCTGGAATCCGCAGGACCGGCCGCGACCGACTCCACCGGGGCGGTGACCGAGTCCACCATGGCGTCCAGCAGGCCCTCCCGGCCGTCCACGTAGCGGTACAGCGCCATCGCCTCGACGCCCATCTGCGCACCGAGGCGCCGCATACTCAAGGCCCCCACACCCTCGTTGTCCACCAGCGATATCGCGGTGCCGACGATCTGCTCCCGCGTCAGGGCGGCGCGTTCGGACACAGCGTCCGCTTGCGCATCTCTCCCGCGTTCGCCGCTTACGCGGACCATCGCCCCTCCCTCGCGTGCCGTACCCGGCCTATTCTTGCAGCCCGGTCCGCTCTCCTGCATCCGAAAGGAGGATGAAGCCGGCCACCGGGCCGGGCCAGGGACCTGCGGGTCGGGCGTCCGCAGGCGACCACGTGGTGAGATCGGTCCCAACCGGTACCTGCGGACCTATTTACGCTGTAAACTCCGAGAAGCCTCCTGCACCCGAGGCTGCGTCGATTCGAGAGGGCGAACTGATGGAAGGCACCGACCAGTTGCTGCCCAGCCAGAGCGGTAACACTGGTTCGGTGGCGGTTCTGACGTCTGCTGATCGGGCACGTCTGGTCCTTGCCGGCGAGATCGACATCACCATCGAGCCGGACCTGGCGGAGGCGGTGAGCGAGTTGTTGTCCCTGGGCCTTCCGGTGGACATCGACGCCCGGAACGTGAACTTCATGGACTCCTCGGCTTTGTCCGGGATCGCCCGGCTGAGCAGCCAGCTCAACTACCGGCCCAGGTTCATCTCCCCGCCGGAGTCGGTGCTGTTCCTGCTGTCGGTCACGCGCGTGCTCGACGACGTCGACATCGTCGATCAGGACCCCGGGTTCGAGGGACTGCCGCAGGCCGACGGCGTACCGAGCACCGACGGCCGGGACAAGTAGCCGCCGGCACCGCGACGGCACGCCCGTCAGGACAGTAGGGCGTCGACGAAGTCCTCGGCGTCGAACGGGGCCAGGTCATCAGGACCCTCGCCCAGTCCGACGAACTTCACCGGAACTCCCAGTTCGCGTTGGACCGCGACCACGATCCCGCCCTTGGCGGTGCCGTCCAGTTTGGTCAGCACGATTCCGGTGACGTCGACCACCTCGGCGAACACCTGGGCCTGACGCATGCCGTTCTGCCCGGTCGTCGCATCCAGCACCAGCAGCACCTCGGAGACCGGCGCGGAACGCGAGACCACGCGTTTGATCTTGCCCAGTTCATCCATCAGCCCGGCCTTGTTCTGCAACCGGCCCGCGGTATCGATCATCACCACGTCCGCCTCCGCCTCGCGCGCGGCACTGACGGCGTCGAACGCCACCGACGCCGGGTCGGCGCCTTCTCGCTCGGATCGGACCACCGGCACCCCGACGCGCTCGGCCCAGGTGGACAGTTGCTCCACGGCGGCGGCGCGGAACGTGTCGGCCGCGCCGAGGAACACGTCCTTGTCCTCGGCCACCAGGATCCGGGCGAGTTTGCCCACGGTGGTGGTCTTCCCGGTGCCGTTGACGCCCACCACCAGGATCGTCGCGGGGTGCGGTTCACCGTCGTCGCCGATGCCGGGGGTGTCCTTCAACGACCGGTCCATCTGCGGGTCGACGATCGCCAGCAGTTCCTCGCGGAGCATCGCGCGCACCTGCTGGGGATCCTTCGCCCCGTCCACGCGCGCACGGCGGCGCAGGGCCTCCATCAGCTCATCCGTCGGTCCGGCTCCCACATCGGCCAGGAGCAGGGTCTCCTCGATCTCCTCCCAGTCGGCCTCGCTCAGGGAGTCCTTGGAGAGCAGGTTCAGCAGTGTGCTCCCCAGGGCACCGGAGCGGGCCAACCGGTCGCGGAGCCTGGCCATCCGGGTGGCCGGCGCCTCCGGACGCTCCAGGGCCGGGGCGGCCTCGGGTTCCGCCGGCGCCCCGGGCTCGGTGACCTCGGGTGCGTCGGCCTCCGGTGCGTCGGGCAGCGTGGCGACCGGCGCCGGGGGTTCGGCTCGCTCCTCATCGGGCTCGGCCCCCGGGGGCGCAGGGCTGGGCCGTGCGGTGTCCTGCTGTTCGGGTGCACCGCCGCCCCGGCGACGCACCCCTTGGAACAGCCCGATGCCCAGGACGACGAGGACGAGGAGGCCGACGACGAGGTACAACCAGATGTTCTCCATCACATCCCCCAGTGTGGCCCACACCTGCCGGTACCTGCGAACCCGCAGCCCGGTACCCCGATGGTGAACCGGGCACTGGGCACCACCCCGGCGGCCGGTGGGGTCAGTGCCGGTGCAGGTGGCGCCGGAACACCTCGCGCAGATCAGGGGCGACCTCATAGCCCGGCCCCGATTCGGCGAAGGTGTGCAAGTCCTCCAGCCCCAGTTCCTCCCCGGGCTCCTCGCGCCACTGGGGAGCCTGCGGCCCCCGGCGCTCAGCCCGGGTGGCGAAGGCGTCCCGGATCAACGCCCGATAGCCCGACGGCGGAGTGTGTGCCCGTAGCAGCACCGCCGCCACCACCGCGGCGGCCAGGGCAGCGAGGACGATGACGGCGGTAGCGCTCCACATACCAGCATTATCGGCACAGGCATGCCCGCACGCCCTCCGGAGCGCCGGTTCGTGCGGGGTGCGACCGGTGATGTGCCGCACATCGGTGCCTGACCCAGGCACCGGGTACGTCGCGGCGTGCGGGGTTCGCCCGCTCAGGCGTCCTGGCGGATCCGCTGGGAGATCACCTGGGTCACGCCGTCGCCCCGCATGCTGACCCCGTAGAGCGCATCGGCGATCTCCATGGTGCGCTTCTGGTGGGTGATGACGATCAGTTGGGAATCGTTGCGCAGTTCGGTGAAGATCTCCAGCAACCGCCCCAGGTTGACGTCGTCCAAGGCGGCCTCCACCTCGTCCATGACGTAGAACGGGCTGGGGCGGGCCTTGAAGATCGCGATCAGCATCGCCACCGCCGTCAGCGACCGTTCCCCGCCGGAGAGCAACGACAGCCGGTTGATCTTCTTCCCCGGGGGCTGGGCGTGCACGTCCACACCGGTGGTGAGCATGTCGTCCGGGTCGGTGAGCACCAAGCGGCCCTGGCCGCCGGGGAACAGCCGGGCGAAGACCTCCTCGAACTGCGCGGCGGTGTCGTGGTAGGCGGCGGTGAACACCTCTTCGACGCGGTCATCGATCTCGGCGATGATCTGCAGCAGGTCTGCCTTCGACTTCTTCAAGTCCGCCAACTGTTCGGTGAGGAACTGGTGGCGCTCTTCCAGTGCCGCGTGCTCCTCCAGGGCCAACGGGTTCACCTTGCCCAGCAGCGCCAGCGCCCGCTGCGCTGCCTTGTACCGCTTCTCCTGTTCGGCCCGCACGTACGGACGGGGCTCGGCGGTCTCCTCCTCGGCCCCGGGCTGGGGAACCGGGGGAATGAGCTGATCCGGCCCGTACTCGGCGACGAGCACCTCGGGGTCCAAACCGAGTTCCTCGATGGCGCGCTGCTCGAGTTGCTCGATCCGTAGTTTCTGTTGCGCACGTGCCACCTCGTCGCGGTGCACCACATCGGTGAGCTCGGCGTGCCGGGCGGACAGTTCGTCCAGTTCCGCCCGCACCAGGCGCAGGGCCTCCTCACGCTCGGCACGTTCGGCTTCGGCCTGCTCCCGGCGCTGCTGGGCCAGGGACAAGGACCGTTCCAGGTGCTGCAACGCGGTCTGCGCACCGTCGTGGACCTGCGCGGCGATCGTGGCCTGTTCTGCTCGGCGCCGGGCCCGTTCGGCGGCGACCTCGCGTGCGTGGCGTTCGGTTGCCGCGGCCCGCTCCAGCGATTCGGCACGGGAGGAGATCGCGCGCACTCGTTCCTCGATGGTGCGCAGCAGCAACCGGGCCTCGGTCTCCGCCCCTCGGGCGGCGGTCGCCTCCTGTGCGGTCGCGTCTCTTCTGGCGGTTGCGCCCTCCACATCCGTACCGCCCTCATCGGGTTCGGCCTGCGCTCGTTCCAACCGGTCGGCCAGGTCGGCGAGTTCGGCCGCGACGGTCCGGTGCGTCCCCTCGGCGTCCTCGATTGCCCGTCGGGTCCGCTCGGTCTCGCCGGCGGCGGCACGCATCACGGACTGGAAGTGGCCGAGTTTCTCGGCGACGGCCGCCAGTTGTGCGTCGGACTCGTGCAATGCCGTCAGGGTGGCGTCGACCTCGCGCTGGGCGTTCTCCACCCGCTCACGTGCCGGCCCGAGGGCGAATCGTGCCTGTTCGGCCCGCGCGACGGCGTCGTGCAGTTTCTGATCGGCCTCCTCGCGTGCCGCGTGGAGCTCGAGCACTGAGGGTCCCCCGCTGGAACCGCCACGGATATGGGTGCGGGACACCACGTCCCCGTCGGTGGTGACGGCGATGAGGTCGTGGTCGGCGATGAGCCGCCGTGCCTCGCCGAGGTCCTGGACCACCACGACCCCGTCGAGCAGCGCGTCGATCGAGGGTCGCAACGCCTCCCCGGTGGTGATCAGGTCCCGGGCCCACCGCCCGCGCGGCGCGTCCCCGGCGGTACCGCCGGGTACCGGCGCGGCGGCCACGACCATCTGGGCCTGCCCGGCGTCCTTGTCCCGCACCAGCCGTACCCCGTCGACGCCGGCGTCCACCGACTCCACCGCAGCGGCATCCGCCAGCGGACCGAGTGCGGCTGCGATGGCGTTCTCGTACCCCGGCTCGATGCTGATCCGGTCCGCCAGCGGTCCGAGCACGCCGGCCGGTCCCTCCTCGCCGAGCAAGGTGCCGGTGCCGTCCTTACGCGCCATCGACAGGTCCAGGGCATCCCGACGCGCCTCCCAGGTGGACCGGTCGGCCTCTGCGGTCCGCTCGGCGTCGGTGAGTTCGGCGACCGTGGCCCGGGCCTCCTCGAGGGCCTGCAAGGCCGCTTCGTGGGCGGCGTCCAGACCCTCCTCCCCCTCCTGGGCGCCGACGACGGTCTGTTCCAGTTCGGCGAACCCGGCCCGGGCCTCCTCGTGCCGGCGTTCGGCGTCCTGCAGATCGTCGCGCAGCCGCGCCAGTTCGGACTCGATGCCTTCCAGGCGGCTGCGCCGGGCCCCGACCTGCCCGGTGAGCTTGGCCAGGCCCTCCCGGCGGTCGGCGACGCCGCGGTGCACCGCGGCCAGTTCCCGCTCGGCATCGGCCGCCGCAGCCTCGGCGGCCTTGCGGGCCGACTGGGCCGCGTCCAGTTTCTCCTGAGCCTGGTCCAGTTCCCGGCGCAGATCGGCCTCGGCCTGGCGCGTCTGCCGGGCCTGGTGCTCCAGGTCCTCCGGGTCCTGCCCCTGTTCGGGTTCGTCAGGTGAACCGAGCAACCTGGTGCGTTCGGCGGCCAGGGTCGCGGTGCCGCGTAACCGTTCCCGCAGGCTGGACAACCGGTACCAGGTCTCGGTCGCCTCACTCAGCCGGGGTGCGGCCGCGGCTGCCTCGGCCTCCAGTGCGGCCAGTCGTCGTCGTCGGCTCTCCTGGGCTGCCTCGACCTGTTCGCGCTCGTCCCGGATCGCCGTCTCATCGGCGATCTCCTGGGCCAGGGCGGAGGTCAACTGCACGAGGTCATCGGCCAGCAGCCTCGCGCGGGCATCGCGCAGGTCCACCTGCACCACCTGCGCCCGGCGGGCCACATCGGCCTGTTTGGCCAGCGGGCCCAGTTGGCGGCGGATCTCGGCGGACAGGTCGCTGACCCGGGCCAGGTTCGCCGACATCGTCTCCAGTTTGCGCAGCGCGCGCTCCTTGCGGCGGCGGTGCTTGAGGATGCCGGCGGCTTCCTCGATGAAGTGCCGGCGTTCCTCCGGGCTGGCCTGCAGCACCGAGTCCAGCCGTCCCTGTCCCACGATGACGTGCATCTCCCGGCCCATCCCGGTGTCCGAGAGCAGGTCCTGGATGTCCAGCAGCCGGCATGGGGTGTTGTTGATCGCGTACTCCGAGGCGCCCCCGGAGAACAGGGTGCGGGAGATCGTCACCTCCGAGTACTCGATCGGCAGGAGCCCGTCGGAGTTGTCGATCGTGAGGGAGACCTCCGCCCGGCCCAGCGGCGGGCGCTTGGAGGTGCCGGCGAAGATCACATCGGCCATCGCCCCGCCGCGCAGGGACTTTGCCCCCTGCTCCCCCATCACCCACGCCAGGGCATCGACGACGTTGGACTTCCCCGAGCCGTTGGGGCCCACCACGCAGGTGATGCCGGGCTCCAGGTGCAACGTGGTCGCCGAGGCGAACGACTTGAAACCACGCAGCGTCAACGTCTTCAGGTGCACGACGGTCACTCTAACGGCGCCCGCCGGCCCCCGGGGGCTCATCGGGCCCGTGCTGACACCTCCCGGGCATGCGCGGGTGCGGCGATCGGGTCGCCGCTACCGCGGGCGGGTCAGGTCGGGATCACACACCTCAAAGGTCGGGATCCTCCGGGGTATGCGGCACGACCACCGCCTGGTCTGCCACGTCGGCCTCGTCGGCGTTCCCGTCCAGGTCGGGTCTGGGCGTACCGGGAAGATAGTCCTCGCCCGACTCCGCGGAGGATCGGGACACCTCGTCCACGAGGTTGGCCGGTTCGTGCGCGTCGGGATCGACCAGTCCGGCATCGTTCCAGGACTCATCACCAGGGATGGTGCTCATGTCTCCTCCTTGCTCGCACGGTCGGTACGTCCAGCAGGCCGACACCCGGCCGCGTCGACGGCCGGTGCAGATCGACCTGATTGCCAGCGTAACCCGGTGCTGACGGGTCGGACAGTCCGGCGCCGGTCGGTACCCGCGCTGGCGGTGTGGGCGGTGCGAGCCTCACTCCCGCCGCGCCGCCGTTCGCGGTGCGAGCCTCACTCCCGCC